>JAPLQK010000028.1 GCA_026399735.1 Pseudomonadota bacterium | reverse complement strand
AGACAAGGACAGGTTCAGCTATGAAGGGTTGAATTCGGCTGAGCGTCTGACTCGCCCGATGATCAAACAAGGCGGAGAGTGGATCGAAGTTGAATGGGCCGCTGCGCTTGAATATGTGGCCAATGGCTTGAAGCAGCTCGGTCGCAGTGCCGGCGGCGATCAGATCGCTGCATTGGCGACGCCGCACAGCACGTTTGAAGAATTATATTTACTGCAAAAACTGATGCGCGGCCTGGGCAGCGGCAACGTGGACTTCCGTTTGCGTCAGTCGAATTTCAGTGGCAAACAAGCCGGCACTCCCTGGTTAGGCATGGCCGTTGCAGACATCAATGCCTGCGACCGCTTTATGGTGGTGGGCAGTTTCCTGCGCAAGGATCATCCGCTGCTTGCGCAGCGCATCCGACAGGCCGTCAAGCGTGGTGGTCAGGTTAACGTTGTACATTCGGCCGATGACGATTTGCTGATGCCGACGGCCAACAAGGCGATCGTAGCCCCCGGCGAATTGGTCAGCGTACTGGCGCAAGTGCTCTTCGCACAGCAACATCCGCAGGCAGCGCAGATCGCAAAGCTGTCAGAACAGATTGCAGGTTTGTGCGAAGCTAAATTCGGTTATCTGGGTGAAGCTGCCAACAGCGTAGGCGGATATCTGGCCGGCGCAGTACCGTTTGGCGGATCTGTGCAAGGCATGAATGCGATGCAGATGCTGGAAAAGCCGCGCAAGGCTTACCTGTTGCTGAACGTCGAACCTGAACTGGACATGCACAATCCGCAACTGGCGATGAGTGCGATGAAATCCGCTGATATGGTGGTTTGCCTTTCGGCTTACAAGCATCAGGGCATTGACTACGCGGATGTATTGCTGCCGATTGCACCGTTTACTGAAACTTCGGGGACTTTCGTTAATACCGAAGGCCGCGCACAGAGTTTCAAGGGGGCCGTCAAACCGCTCGGGGATGCGCGTCCGGCATGGAAAGTATTGCGCGTCCTTGGCAACCTGCTCGATGTGGCCGGGTTTGATTACGACACCAGTGAAGCGGTACGCGATGAAGGCCTGAATCAAGAGTGTATTCAGGAAAAGCTTAATAATCAGACACTTGGATTAGATATTGTCGCTGACGCCGGAAATTCGGCGGGCCTGCAACGTGTGGCCGATGTAGCGATTTATTCTGTTGATGCGATTGTAAGACGAGCCGCTTCTTTGCAGAAAACCAGCGATGCAGCCGTGCCTTGCGCGATGTTGCACGGCAGCGAACTGCAAAAGCTGGGATTGAGTTCCGGCGATGCTGTCAAAGTGACTCAGGGCAGCGCAAGTGTACAGTTGATTGCGCAACAAAATGACCGGTTGCCGTTGGGTGCTGTGCGTGTTGCTGCGGGTCATGCTGCGACTGCCGCGCTGGGTGCGATGTTTGGAACGATTACCGTGGAGCGTGCATGATGGAATGGTTACAACCCATACAAAACCTGTTAGGTCCGGCCTGGTTGCCGATCTGGACTGCGGTCAAAATCATGCTGATCGTAGGGCCGCTGATGGGCGGCGTTGCCTACCTGACGCTGGCTGAACGCAAGGTAATCGGCTGGATGCAGGTACGCATCGGCCCTAACCGGGTCGGTTATTTCGGTTTGCTGCAGCCTTTGGCCGACGGTCTGAAACTGTTCATGAAGGAAATCATCATACCGAGTGGTTCGAACAAGCTTTTGTTCGTGTTCGCACCGGTGATTACGCTGATGACAGCGCTGGCGGCGTGGGCGGTTGTACCGTTCAATGCGGAACTGGTCTTGTCGAACGCCAATGCGGGGTTGTTGTATATTCTGGCGATGACTTCGGTAGGCGTCTACGGCGTGATCATCGCAGGCTGGGCATCCAATTCCAAGTACGCCTTTCTGGGTTGCCTGCGTTCGGCGGCTCAGATCGTATCCTACGAAATTGCGATGGGTTTTGCGCTGGTAACCGTATTGATGGCGGCACAAAGTCTGAATCTGGGCGATATCGTCAAAGGCCAGCACGGCAACTACGGCATGCTCAACTGGTACATCATCCCGTTGTTCCCGATGTTCATCGTCTACCTGATTTCGGGTGTGGCTGAAACCAACCGTGCGCCGTTCGACGTGGCTGAAGGTGAGTCGGAAATTGTGGCCGGTTTCCACGTTGAATATTCGGGCATGGCATTTGCGCTGTTCTTTCTGGGCGAATATGCCAACATGATATTGATCGGATTTCTGACTTCCATCATGTTCCTGGGCGGCTGGCTGTCACCGGTTCCATTCCTGCCTGACAGCATCGTGTGGCTGTTCGCCAAGGTCGCTTTCGTGCTGTTCCTGTTCCTGTGGTTCCGTGCTACCTTCCCGCGCTATCGCTACGATCAGTTGATGCGGCTGGGCTGGAAAGTGTTTATCCCGGTATCGCTGATTTGGGTCGTGGTAGTGGGTGCGTGGATGCAAACCTCCTATTGGTTGTGGTAGGGCGTAGTCACGCTCGCACGAGGAAATAAAATGGAAAAAATCAAAGAATTTTTTAAGACTTTTCTGCTTGTCGAATTGCTCAAGGGGATGGCGCTGACCGGACGTTATATGTTCGCTCGCAAGATCACCGTGCAATTTCCGGAAGAGAAGACGCCGCAAAGCTTTCGCTTTCGCGGTCTGCATGCACAGCGTCGCTACGAGAATGGCGAAGAACGTTGCATCGGCTGCAAATTGTGCGAGGCCATCTGTCCTGCACTGGCCATCAAGATTGCGGTGGCTGAACGCGAAGACGGTACGCGTCGCACCACACAATACGATATCGATTTGACCAAGTGTATTTTCTGTGGTTTTTGTGAAGAGTCCTGCCCGGTGGATGCGATTGTAGAGACGCGGATTTTTGAGTACCACGGTGAAAAGCGCGGCGACTTGTATTACACCAAGCCGATGTTGTTGGCGGTGGGCGACAAGCATGAGGCGCAAATCGCCAAAGACCGTTTAGCTGACTCGAAATACAGATAGTAGAAAGTCGGAAGTGGACAGTCGGGGTTTTACTGCCCACTAACCACTTACCACTAACAGCCATTAGGGAGTGAATTCATGAGTTTTTTTGATGTGGTGTTTTATCTGTTTGCGACGATTACCGTGATAGCCAGCGTTGGTGTGGTCGTTGCCCGTAATCCGGTGCATGCGGCACTGTTTTTGGTGCTGGCATTCTGTAGCGCGGCGGGTATCTGGATGTTGCTGGAAGCGGAGTTTCTCGCGATCACGCTGATACTGGTTTACGTCGGCGCGGTGATGGTGTTGTTCCTGTTCGTGGTGATGATGCTGGATATCAATCTGGTGCAGTTGCGCGAGGGATTCTGGCGCTGGTTTCCGTTTGGCGCACTGATCGCAGGTTTGATGGTGTTTGAAATGATCTGGGTGCTGGGTTCCCGTCAGACGGCCGATGTTTCGAAAGCGGTTGCGCATGCGGCGGATTACAGCAACACCAAGGAACTGGGTCGTCTGATTTATACACACTATGTCTATCCGTTTGAGATCGCCGCAGTGATTTTGCTGGTGGCGATGGTCGCCGCAATCGCACTGACCATGCGTCGTCGAAAAGGCGTCAAGTCGCAAAATGTGGCGGATCAGGTCAAGGTCAAAAAGGCGGATCGACTGCGTATCGTGAAAATGAAGTCAGAACCCAAAGGGAGCGAAAATTAAAACATGGTAACCCTCTCACATTATCTGGTGTTTAGCGCGGTGCTGTTTGCCATCAGCGTGGTAGGCATTTTTCTGAACCGTAAAAATGTCATCATTCTGCTGATGTCGATTGAACTGATGCTGCTGGCCGTGAATACCAACTTTGTTGCGTTCTCGCACTATCTGAACGACACAGCAGGGCAAGTCTTTGTATTTTTTATATTAACTGTTGCAGCGGCTGAAGCGGCAATCGGACTTGCGATTCTGGTGGTGTTGTTCCGCAATTTGCGCACGATTAACGTTGATGATCTTGGCAGTTTGAAAGGCTGATGTGATGGATATTCAAAGCTACTATCTGTTAGTGCCGCTGGCACCTCTGTTCGGTGCACTCGCGGCAGGCCTGTTCGGCCGTCTGCTCGGACGCACCACGACGCACCGCATCACCATCGCGATGGTCGGCGTGTCGCTGTTCTCAGCAATTCAAATCTTTCAGGATGTGATGGCAGGCCATACCTTCAACGGCCCCGTCTACACCTGGCTGACTTCAGGGGACACCAGTTTCCATGTTGGATTTCTGATCGACAGGCTGACCGTCACCATGATGCTGGTCGTGACCAGCGTCTCGCTGATGGTGCACATCTATACCATCGGCTATATGTCGGAAGATGCGGGTTATCAGCGTTTCTTCAGCTACATCTCGCTGTTCACCTTCTCGATGCTGATGCTGGTGATGTCCAACAACTTCATGCAGCTGTTTTTCGGCTGGGAAGCGGTGGGGCTGGTTTCCTACCTGCTGATCGGTTTCTGGTACACAAGACCTACCGCAATCTATGCTAACCTGAAAGCTTTTCTGGTTAACCGCGTAGGCGACTTCGGCTTCCTGCTTGGGATAGGTCTGGTGTTGATGGTGTTCGGTACGCTCGATTACGCCGCCGTATTCGCCAATGTCGCTGCTCATGCAAATGATATGGCGCCGATTGCCGGCATGTCGGTAAACCTGTTGACGGCCATCTGTATCCTGTTGTTCGTCGGCGCGATGGGTAAGTCTGCACAGTTTCCGCTGCATGTCTGGCTGCCTGATTCGATGGAAGGCCCGACCCCGATTTCAGCCCTGATCCACGCGGCGACTATGGTGACCGCCGGTATCTTCATGGTGGCGCGTATGTCACCGATGTTCGAGCTGTCCGACACTGCGCTGTCGTTCGTGATGATCATCGGTTCGATCACCGCACTGTTCATGGGTTTCTTAGGTGTCATTCAGAACGACATCAAGCGCGTAATCGCTTATTCGACCTTGTCTCAACTGGGTTATATGACGGTCGCGCTCGGCGCATCGGCGTATCCGGTGGCGATCTTCCATTTGATGACGCACGCGTTCTTTAAGGCATTGCTGTTCCTGGGCGCAGGTAGCGTGATTATCGGCATGCACCACGATCAGGATATCCGTAACATGGGCGGACTGCGCAAGTACATGCCGATTACCTGGATTACCTCGCTGATTGGATCGCTGTCCCTGATCGGCACACCATTCTTCTCGGGCTTCTACTCCAAGGACAGCATCATCGAGGCTGTTGAAATGTCGCATCTGGCAGGTTCCGGTTTCGCCTACTTTGCGGTGGTGGCGGGTGTATTCGTCACGGCGTTCTACTCCTTCCGCATGTACTTCCTGGTGTTCCACGGTGAAGAACGCTTTGGCAAGGCACATGACGATCATGCACATGGCAAGGCGCATGCACATGATGACCATGCCATCGAGGCGCATGATGCGCATAATGGCGATCACGACGATGAAGAAGTAGCGGCAGATCATCATCACGGTCTGGCACCGGGTCAGAAACCGCATGAAACCCCCTGGGTGGTGTGGCTGCCGTTGGTGTTGCTGGCAATTCCGTCGGTGATCATCGGTTACATTGCGATCGAACCGATGCTGTTTGGCGGTTATTTCAAGGATGCGATCTATATCGGTGAAAACCATGAGGTGATGCGCGAGTTGCATGAAGAATTTCACGGCGCGTTTGCGATGGCGATTCATTCGCTGACCAGTCTGCCGCTGTGGCTGGCGATTGCCGGTGTGGCCAGTTCCGCGTTCTTCTACCTCAAGCGTCCGGATATTCCGGCAGCGATACAGCAGCGCTTCCAGTGGGTCTACAAGGTGCTGGAGAACAAGTATTATTTCGACCAATTCAACGACTGGTTTTATGCCGGTGGTGCGCGTGGACTGAGTCGTTTCCTGGGCAAGTTTGGCGATCGTTTTCTGATCGACGGTATGATGGTGAATGGCACTGCCGGCCTGGTCGGTCGCATGTCCGGTGTGGTGAGGAAGTTGCAGTCCGGCTATATCTATCACTACGCGTTTACCATGATCGTTGGCGTATTCATCTTGTTGACGATACGTAACTGGTTTGCATGATCCGGCATAAATTGTAGGTCGGGTTTTAACCCGACCAGTCAGGATGAATCCTGACCTACATAATCGGGTTTATAGGATATTAAAGCAAAGGAAACACAGCATGATTTTTGGACTACCTGTTATTAGCGTGACCATCTGGTTGCCGATTCTTTTCGGTATTCTGGTTCTGGCAACCGGCGATGATAAAAATGCGCCGCTGGCTCGTCTGCTGGCTCTGGTCGGCAGTGTGCTGGGTTGTCTGGTAACCCTCCCGCTGTATACCGGTTTCGATACTTCGACCAGCAACATGCAGTTTGTCGAAATGCACGACTGGATCACGCGTTTCAATATCCACTACCATTTGGGTGTCGATGGTATTTCGATGTTGTTCATTCTGTTGAATAGCTTCTTCACGGTAATCGTGGTGCTGGCAGGCTGGAAGGTCATCGAGAAAAAAGTTGCTCAGTACATGGCCGCATTCCTGGTGATGTCAGGAATCGTTAACGGTGTGTTTGCTGCGCTGGATTCGATTCTGTTCTACGTGTTCTGGGAAGCGATGCTGATCCCGATGTTTATCATCATTGGTGTGTGGGGCGGTCCGAATCGCATTTACGCGACCATGAAGTTCTTTTTGTACACCTTGCTCGGCTCCTTGCTGATGCTGGTTGCGCTGATTTATCTGTATAACTTGTCCGGCGGCAGCTTTGAAATTCTGGATTTCCATCGCGTGGCGATTCCGATGACGGCGCAGATTCTGATCTTCATCGCGTTTTTCTTCGCCTTCGCGGTCAAAGTGCCGATGTTCCCGGTGCATACCTGGTTGCCGGATGCGCACGTTGAAGCGCCGACAGGTGGCTCAGTGGTGCTGGCAGCGATCATGCTGAAGGTGGGCGCTTACGGATTTCTGCGCTTCTCGATGCCGATTACGCCGGACGCGAGCCATAAACTGGCAGGCGTGATGATTGCGCTGTCGCTGATTGCGATCGTCTATATTGGTCTGGTCGCGCTGATGCAGTCCGACATGAAGAAGCTGGTGGCCTATTCATCCATTTCGCACATGGGTTTTGTGACTCTCGGCCTGTTTATTTTCAATCCATACGGCATGGAAGGTGCGCTGTTGCAGATGCTCTCGCACGGTTTTGTGGCCGGCGCACTGTTCCTGTGTATCGGCGTGTTGTATGACCGCGTGCACTCAAGACAAATTGCCGATTACGGCGGTGTGGTCAACAAGATGCCGGTATTCGCCGCGTTCTTCATGCTGTTCGCGATGGCCAACAGCGGCTTGCCGGGCACCAGCGCTTTTGTGGGCGAATTCATGGTGTTGATGGGCACGATCAAGGTGAACTTCTGGTACGCTTTTGCGGCTGCCAGCACACTGATTTTCGGTGCAGCTTATACCTTGTGGATGTATAAGCGCGTGATTTTCGGTGCAGTTGCCAATCACCATGTGGAAGAGCTGACCGACATCAATGCGCGTGAAATCCTGATCATGGCAATACTTGCGGTTTTCGTGCTGGGTATGGGTATCTATCCGTTGCCTTTATCGGAAATCATGCATGCATCTGTGAATGATTTGCTGTTGCATGTTGCACATTCCAAGCTGCCGATCTAAGGGCAATTAACAGTTATTGATTAATAATCAATAACTTACCTACTACGTCTAAAGACTGATTTTGAGGTTAATATGAATTTGTTGGCTAATCTGATACCCGCCGCTGCGGAAATTTTCTTGCTGGTGATGGTCTGCTTTATTCTGATAGCGGATCTGATGCTGTCGAAAAGCGGCAAATTTTTAACTTACCTGCTCGTTCAGTTGACGTTGCTGGGGTGTTCGATCATTACGGTCGGAACGCATACCAATAATGTCGTTTATGCCTTCAACGGCATGTACGTGGACGATTTGATGTCCGATGTGCTGAAAATGATGAGCTACCTGGGTATGTCCATGGTGCTGGTGTATTCGCGTCAATACCTGATGCTGCGCGGACTGTTTACCGGTGAATTCATGGTGCTGGCGCTGTTTGCGTTGCTCGGTATGAACGTGATGATTTCCGCCAACCACTTCCTGACCCTCTATCTCGGTTTGGAATTGCTGTCATTAAGCCTGTACGCGATGGTTGCGCTGCAACGCGATTCAGCGATTGCGACGGAAGCTGCAATGAAATACTTCGTGCTGGGTGCGTTGGCTTCCGGCCTGCTGCTGTACGGCATGTCCATGCTGTACGGCGCGACGGGTTCGCTGGAACTGGGCGCGATTTCCAACGCCATCGCACACGGCGTACAGAACAAATCGTTGCTGGTGTTCGGCCTGGTGTTCATTCTGTCCGGACTTGCGTTCAAACTCGGCGTGGTTCCCTTTCATATGTGGGTGCCTGACGTTTATCACGGCGCACCGACTGCGATGACCATGCTGATCGGTTCCGTACCGAAACTGGCGGCTTTTGCCTTCACCGTGCGCATTCTGGTCGAAGGGTTGCAGTCGCTGGAGCATGACTGGTCGGGTATGCTGATCATTCTGGCGATCGCGTCCATGGCGATCGGTAACTTGTCAGCGATTGCGCAGACCAATCTCAAGCGCATGTTTGCCTATTCGACCATCACTCACATGGGTTTCATGTTGCTGGGCGTGATCAGCGGCGGCATCGAAGGTTACGGCGCATCGATGTTCTATACCGTGGTGTATATGATGATGTCGCTGGGTGCATTCGGCATGATCATGTTGCTCTCCCGTGCCGGTTTTGAAGCCGATACGCTGAACGATTTCAAGGGACTGAATCAGCGCAGCCCCTGGCTTGCCTTCATGATGATGTTGCTGATGCTGTCCATGGCGGGTATTCCGCCGACCGTGGGTTTCTATGCCAAGTTTTCGGTGTTGAATTCCATTATCCAGACAGGGCACACGTGGCTGGCGATTGTCGCGGTGATGTTCTCGCTGATCGGCGCGTTCTACTACCTGCGCATCATCAAACTGATGTATTTTGATGCACCTGAAAGTCATGCACCGATTAACGTCGGCTCCGACACCGGCCTGCTGATCAGCATGAACGGTCTCGGTGTGTTGTTCCTCGGCCTGATGCCAGGCAGTCTGATGTCCATCTGCGCTGTTTCGGTGCAGCAGTCCCTGTTGCTGCACTGATTTTAAATTTGACTGCCTATTGCTCCCGCCTTGTGCGGGAGTATTTTTTTGTGGAGCTTGAAATGGATTTGCAGGAAAGTTGTATCGAATCGAACGCGGTGTACGACGGCTGTCTGTTGCATGTGCGCAGTGACACCGTGCGCCTGCCCGATGGCGGCACCAGTATCCGCGAATACATCACGCATCCGGGCGCGGTCGCCGTGCTGGCGTTGCTGGATAACGGCAATCTGATCATGGAACGCCAATACCGTTACGGCCCGAGGCGCGAATTTTTCGAGATCCCCGCCGGTAAAATAGATCACGGCGAGGACACGCTGATCACAGGCCAGCGTGAATTGCTGGAGGAGACGGGTTATGTTGCGAGCGAGTGGGTGCATCTGACGACCACGTATCCGTGTATCGGTTATGGCGATGAAAAAATTGAATATTATCTGGCGCGCGGATTGACGCTGCAAGGCCGCAATCTGGATGACGGCGAATTTCTGGAAGTGTTTGAATTGTCGCTGTCTGACGCGATCGACTGGATACGTCAGGGCAAGATCGACGACAGTAAAACAATCATCGGTATTTTCTGGCTGGAGAAATATCTTAAAGACTGGCAGGTTTAAATTATGCCCTTATTTGGTGCGTAATTTGCGCTGATTTTCCAGGCGTGCACCAATATGGATTTAAACCCTGTCGTGTGGCGTAACTGTTTTTTATAAAACCTATATAAAACAATATGTTGTATTTTTGGTATGTTTATTGCTTTGTTTAAAATTTTGTAGGAAAAGCGACAATCTTTGTAAGAGACGCGACAATAAGGGATGGTATGGAAAATCTGAAAACCAGCAGTGACGTTTTATTTATTTTACTCGGCGCCATCATGGTGCTGGCGATGCATGCAGGCTTTGCCTTTCTTGAACTCGGCACGGTGCGCAAGAAGAATCAGGTGAATGCGCTGGTTAAAATTCTGACTGATTTCGCGGTGTCCACACTGGCATACTTTTTTATCGGTTATGTGATTGCCTACGGCGTGAATTTTTTCACCAGTGCCGATCAGCTTGTGCAAAAAAGCGGCTATGAATTAGTTAAGTTCTTCTTTTTATTGACTTTTGCGGCGGCGATTCCAGCTATCGTTTCAGGCGGTATCGCCGAGCGCGCGCGGCTGAATCCGCAAATGGGCGCGACTTTCATGCTGGTCGGATTTGTTTATCCGTTCTTTGAAGGCATTGCCTGGAATCACCGTTTTGGCGTGCAGGACTGGCTGCTTGCGTCTTTCGGCGCTGAATTCCATGACTTTGCAGGCTCAGTCGTGGTTCACGCGGTGGGTGGCTGGATCGGTCTGGCAGCGGTGTTGCTGCTCGGCGCGCGTCGCGGCCGCTACAACAAGGACGGGCGCATCTCGGCTCATCCGCCTTCCAGTATTCCGTTCCTGGCGCTGGGCGCTTGGATACTGACGGTGGGCTGGTTCGGCTTTAACGTGATGTCGGCACAAACCATCAGCAATATCAGCGGCCTGGTTGCGGTTAACTCATTGATGGCAATGGTCGGTGGCACGCTGGTCGCATTGTGGGCGGGCAAGAACGATCCGGGATTCTTGCACAACGGCCCGCTGGCAGGTCTGGTTGCGGTATGTGCGGGTTCCGACATGATGCACCCTATTGGTGCACTGGTGGTGGGCGGGGTGGCAGGCGGTCTGTTTGTCGTGATGTTTACGCTGACGCAAAATCGCTGGAAAATCGATGACGTGTTAGGTGTCTGGCCGTTGCATGGTTTGTGCGGCGCATGGGGAGGTATTGCCGCCGGCATTTTCGGCCTCAAGGCGTTAGGCGGCACCGGCGGTGTCAGTTTCATGTCTCAGCTGATCGGTACGTTGATGGGGGTCGGGATTGCTTTTGCCGGCGGCTATCTGGTGTATGGAACGATCAAGAAATTCTTCGGAATTCGCCTGAACGCTGAAGAAGAGTTTAACGGCGCGGATTTGAGCATCCACAAAATCAGTGCGACGCCTGAACGCGAATCGGGCTGGTGATTCATATTGTGTGTTTCGTGACAGTCTTGAACACAACAATAAAGTCTTGAATGGCGGTGGTATTTGTCCGTGACATAAATTGAAAACGGCGACTGGGCTTTGAAGGCTAGTCGCCGTTTTCTATCTCCGAACGCTTTTTAAGCTTCTGGTTTTCGGCCTTGCCGGACGCTGGCGATTTCTTGAAAAGGCTGCCGTTTCATCCATCTGGAAAGTCCCTTTTTTGCTTTCCTCAAATGATAGCCCCAGATTACATTTTTATTTCTCTCTAGTTGAGATTTTTCTGAACTGTGATAAATTACGTTATGTACCAAGGTGCATAACGAACGAATGTTAAGCGGGTGAATGTTGCAATTTATTCCCCTTTCAAACTTTGTCATCAATAGCCGGCAGATTGCCGTCAATTTTTGTCGTAAAAAATTCCAATTTGTCTGGAAAGACACAAACTGTATCGCTTTGTAGCGAGAATATAAATAATATTTTTATGATTAAAAATCAATTGGTTGTGTGTATCGGGTAATTGCGATGAGTTGTATGGCATTGCTTTTGCTTACCGTTAGGTTGTAACAGCTCATAACGCGTGAGGACAACATGGATCTATCAGTTGTAGAAAAAAATGAACCCGCTGTTTTTCCCGGACTGAAACTGGCACGGGGGCGGCGTTGGGATCATCTGGAATTGCTGGAGCGTATCGATGCAACCGGCTCGATTACTGCGGCGGCAAGTGCGATGGGGATGAGCTACAAAGCGGCGTGGGAGGCGGTGGAAGCGGTCAATAATCTTTCCGAACATCCGTTAGTCGAGCGCAAGACGGGTGGTCAGAAGGGCGGCGGCACCACGCTCACGGTTTATGGCCGACGAGTGGTGGGTGCGTACCGTCGCCTGGAGCAGGAAAGAGAGCAGGTGCTCAAGAAATTGGCAGCGGTGATGGATGATTTTGACGAGTATTACCACTTAATCAGGAGATTCGACATGAAGACGAGTGCACGGAATCAATATTTGGGTAAGGTACGCAGCATCAAATTGGGGCAAATCAACGCGGAGGTGGTGCTGGATATCGGGGGCGGGGACGTTTTGGCTACCGTTGTAACCTGCGAAAGTGTGGAATATTTAGCCTTGAAAGTCGGTTCAGAGGCGTATGCATTGATCAAGGCGCCCTGGGTGATTGTGACGACATCCGACGGATTCAAGACCAGTGCGCGCAATGAGTTGCACGGTTCTGTCGTGCGCTGTCAGGAAGGCGCTGTCAACAGCGAAATCATTATCGAACTGGCCGGTGGTAAGACGGTGGTCGCTGTAGTGACCAACGACAGCGTCAAGTCGTTGGGAATCAAGGTGGGTGTAAAGGCGTGCGCGTTGATCAAGGCATCGCATGTGATTCTGGCTGTTAATGCTTAAGGAGAAGAAAATGTCATCACGAAAATTGAATTTGCTGGTTTGGGTAGGTGCGCTGTTGTGTGGATCGGTTGCAGGCTCGGTGAGTGCAGGTGAAGTGAATGCGGCCGTGGCGGCGAATTTCACAGCCCCGATGCAGCAGATTGCCGCCTTGTTTCAGAAGGAGAGCGGGAATACGGTGAAGCTCAGTTTCGGTTCCAGCGGTAAGTTCTATTCCCAGATTAAGGAAGGCGCGCCGTTTGACGTGATCCTGGCCGCTGACGAAGCGATTCCACAGCGTCTGGAACAGGAAGGGCTTGCGATAGCCCATTCAAGTTTTGTTTATGCACAAGGCAAACTGGTGTTGTGGAGTGCGCAGCCGGGACTGGTCGATGCAAAAGGCGCCGTATTGGGCAAAGGAAACTTTAACAAGTTAGCCTATGCCGATCCTAAGCTGGCGCCCTATGGTCTGGCAGCGCAAGAAACTTTGCAAAGCATGAAGTTGTGGGACAAGGTGCAAAGCAAAATGGTGACGGGCGAGAGTATCGGTCAGACTTATCAGTTCGCCGCAACCGGTAATGCGGATTTGGCTTTTATCGCGTTGTCGCAGATCACTAAAGACGGCAAAGTGACAGAGGGTTCGTGGTGGCTGGTACCGTCGAATCTGTATAGCCCGATACGTCAAAGCGCGGTGCAATTGTCCGGCGCGAAGGATAAGGCGGCGGCTCAGGCATTCCTGACTTTTTTAAAGAGTGCCAAAGTGGCGGCGGTGATACGCAGCTTTGGCTATGAATTGCCGTGATGCCACAACTAGCCCCTGATGACCTGCAGGCGGTCTGGCTGACGCTCAAACTGGCGAGTGTGACCACGATATTGCTGTTGGCTGTTGCAACGCCGCTGGCCTGGTGGCTGGCGATGAGCCGTCAATGGTACAAGGGCATCGTCTCGGCGCTGGTTGCACTCCCGCTGGTGATCCCGCCTACGGTGCTGGGCTTTTATCTGCTGCTGTTGATGGGGCCGCACGGTGTGGTGGGCGATCTGACCACGGCATTGAATCTGGGCAGATTGCCGTTTACTTTCGCAGGACTGGTGATCGGTTCGGTGTTATTTTCCATGCCGTTTGCGGTGCAGCCGATACAAAACGCCTTTGAGGCGATCGGCCGTCGTCCGCTGGAAGTGGCGGCGACCTTGCGCGCCGGGGCATGGGACCGGTTTTTCAGCGTGGCATTGCCGCTGGCACGCCCCGGTTTTCTCACCGCGATGATTCTGGCATTCGCACACACGGTAGGTGAATTCGGCGTGGTGCTGATGCTGGGCGGCAATATTCCGGGGGAGACGCGGGTGTTATCGGTCGCCATCTACAATCACGTCGAGGCGATGGAATACGCATCGGCGCATCTGCTGGCAGGCGGTATGGTGCTGTTTTCTTTCCTGGTGTTGCTGAGTCTGTATCTGGCCGGCGGAAAGCTGGTCAAGGTATGAACGAGATACGTGCGCAGTTTTCGTTGCAGCGCGATGGTTTTAGACTAGATGCGAGCTTCAGTGCGCCCGCAGTCGGTGTCACGGCTCTGTTCGGTTCGTCAGGTTCTGGAAAAACCACCTTGTTGCGCTGCATCGCGGGTCTTGAGCGCGCTCAGGGTTCGTTACAGGTAAAAGGCGAGCTATGGCAGGATAAGACGACTTTTTTGCCGACGCATAAGCGCCCGCTGGGTTATGTGTTTCAGGAAGCCAGTCTGTTTACGCATTTGTCGGTGCGCGCTAATCTGGAGTATGGGCTGAAGCGCACGCCGATCACCGAACGAAAAGTGCCGCCGGAGCAGGTGATTGAATGGCTGGGCCTGAGTCGCCTCATCGAGCGCGGCGATCCGGCCAAATTATCCGGCGGCGAACGCCAGCGTGTCGCCATCGGTCGCGCCTTACTGACCAGTCCGCGCATCTTGCTAATGGATGAGCCGTTGTCCGCACTCGACACCAACAGTAAGCAGGAAATATTGCCCTATCTGGAACGCCTGCACCGCGAACTGAACATTCCCGTGCTCTACGTCAGCCATGCGATGGATGAAGTGGCGCGGCTGGCCGATCATCTGGTGCTGCTGGAGAAAGGCTGTGTCATCGCCAGCGGAAAACTGCACGAAACGCTGGCGCGGCTCGATCTGCCGACGGCGCATTACGACGATGCGGGCGCAGTGATTGAGGCAACGGTGGCGCAGCACGACGAAAAATATCACCTCACCCGGCTGGATTTTCCCGGCGGCAGTTTGTGGGTGGGGAAAATGGATCATGCTCCGGGCAGTAAAGTACGGGCCCGGGTTCTGGCCCGCGACGTGAGCATCGCGACACAGCAGCCGCACGGCTCCAGTATCAGCAATATTTTGGCCGCACGCATTCTTGAAATACGCGACGAGGGGCCGGACAAGGTCAGCGTCAAAATGATGATCGGCGACTCGCAAGTGCTGTTGTCGCGCATCACGCGCCGCTCGCGGGATCTCTTGGCGCTATCTGTCGGGATGGATGTATTTGCTCAGGTCAAGAGCGTGGCGCTGATGGCATGAAAATCGATTTCGCCTCCGCAAGCGACTTGCCGCAGATGGCCGACTTGCTGGCCGAACTGTTTACGCTGGAAAACGATTTTTTCCCCGACCGCGACAGGCAGTTACGTGGGCTCAGGCTGATTCTGGATACTCCTGCGATGGGGCAATTGTTTGTGTTGCGCGAAGGCAAAAAAGTCATTGCTATGGCGAATGCGCTGATCACGATCAGCACGGCGGAAGGCGGGCGCGTACTGTTGCTCGAAGACGTGATCGTGGAATCTGAATGTCGGGGCAAGGGGCTGGGGCGGCAGTTGGTAAGCCATGTATTGGACTGGGCGCTTGATGCGGGCATGACGCGCGTCACTTTGCTGGCCGACCGCGACAACCACGCCGCACTGGATTTTTACGGCAAACTGGGTTTCGATTCTTCGCACATGACGGTTCTGCGCAAAACACTTATTTAGCATTTTTCTCCCGGATTCGATTGTCAGTTTTGCGACATTAATCCCGTTTTATTGTTGTGTCTGTCACCTTTTATTCCGATTGCATTAAAATATATCTAAATTAATCAATATGTTATAAATATCCAATTCGATGGCATGATGGTTGCTGACAAGACTGGTGATTGCCAACTGATTGAGTGCGGGAGATTATAGTATGTTGATAGGCATACCTGCGGAAACGCATGCAGGCGAGAAGCGCGTCGCGACAGTACCGGAAGTCGTGGAGAAGCTCATCAAGCTGGGATTCAGCGTGGCGGTAGAATCTGGTGCTGGAGACGCAGCAAATTGTAGTGACGACAGTTATCGCGCCGCAGGTGCAGAGATTGTTGTTGGCGCTGCCAAACTGTGGGCCGAATCCGACATCGTGTTCAAGGTGACTGTCCCGACCAGTGCTGAAGTTGATTTGATGCGCGAGGGCATCACGCTGATCGGCTTTATCTGGCCTGCGCAAAACCCCGAATTGATGCAACAACTGGCCGCCAAAAAAGCGACCGTGCTGGCGATTGACTGTTTGCCGCGCATGCTGTCCCGTGCACAGAAGATGGACGCGCTGACCTCGCAGGCCGGGGTTGCCGGTTACCGCGCCGTCATCGAGGCGGCCAATGTGTTTGGCCGCTTCTTTAATGGACAAATTACCGCTGCGGGCAAAGTGCCACCGGCCAAGGTATTTATCGCCGGTGCTGGTGTGGCGGGACTGGCTGCCATCGGCACTGCTGCCGGACTGGGTGCCATCGTGCGCGCCAACGACACCCGTGCCGAAGTGGCCGACCAGGTTAAATCGCTGGGCGGCGAATTTGTCAAAGTCGAATATGAGGAAGAAGGCGGCGGCGGTGGCGGTTATGCCAAGGTCATGTCCGAAGGCTTCCAGCAGGCACAGCGCGAAATGTATGCCAAGCAGGCGAAGGAAGTGGACATTATCATCACCACCGCGCTGATTCCCGGCAGGCCGGCACCACGATTGATTACCGCCGAGATGGTGCAATCTATGCGTCCCGGCAGTGTTATCGTTGACATGGCGGCGGAGCGTGGCGGTAATTGCGAGTTGACCGAACCGGGTCAGGCGGTGGTCAAGCACGGCGTGACCATTGTCGGCTATACCGATCTGAATTCGCGTCTGGCCAAGCAATCTTCCACGCTGTATGGCACGAATCTGTTCCGTCTGACCGAAGAACTGTGCAAGACCAAGGATGGCATCATCAACGTCAACATGGACGACGACGCGATTCGCGGCTTGACCGTGATCAAGGCCGGCGAAATCACCTGGCCGGCGCCACCGCTGAAAATGCCTCCGC
>JAPLQK010000114.1 GCA_026399735.1 Pseudomonadota bacterium | reverse complement strand
AAGGAACACCATGACCGTGCGTTTACGTGAAATACCCTATAACTACACCTCGTTTTCCGACCGCGAGATCGTGTTACGCCTGCTGGGCTCAGAAGCGTGGGACATCATCAACACCTTGCGTGTCGAGCGCCGCACGGGGCGTTCTGCACAAATGCTCTACGAAGTGCTGGGCGATATATGGGTCGTGTCGCGTAATCCGTATTTGCAGGACGACTTGCTTGGCAACCAGAAACGGCGCAAAGCACTGATTGATGCGCTGCACCACCGCCTGAATGCCATCGACGCCAGACGTCAGGACAACGAGATCGTCAAACGCCTGCTGGAACTGGCGCGCATTGCTGTCGATAATTTTTCAAACGAATTCGAACAAACGCTGCAATTGCGTAAACGTGCCTTGCGTGAACTCGGACGTATCACCCGCACGGATAATATTCAGTTCGACGGACTGGCACGCGTCTCGCACGTGACCGACGCAACTGACTGGCGCGTGGAATATCCGTTCGTGGTGTTACATCCGGACACAGAAGAAGAAATTGCCGCCCTGGTGCGCGTCTGTATCGCGCTCAAACTGACCATCGTACCAAGGGGCGGCGGCACTGGTTACACCGGCGGCGCCGTGCTGCTGGACAAATTTTCGGCTGTCATCAACACTGAAAAGCTGGATGCCATCTCCAAGGTAGAACGCCTCGTACTGCCCGGATTGACCGAGCCTTATGCCACCATCCATTGCGGTGCGGGGGTAGTGACGCGCCGCGTGATGGAAGCGGCGGATAACAACGGCCTGGTATTTGCGGTCGATCCGACTTCGGCGGATGCTTCCTGTATCGGCGGCAATGTTTCGATGAACGCGGGCGGCAAGAAAGCCGTGCTGTGGGGCACCGCGCTGGACAATCTGGCTTCATGGCGCATGGTCACGCCCGATGGTCTGTGGATGGAAATCGAGCGATTGAACCACAATCTCGGCAAGATCCATGATGTTGCCAGTACGGATTTCCGCATCAGCCGGTTCGAAGTGGATGGCAAAACGCCCCATGGCGCGCCTGAAATTTTAACGATACCCGGCAGCGCGTTCAGGAAAGCGGGGCTGGGCAAGGATGTCACCGACAAATTCCTGTCAGGCCTGCCCGGCATACAGAAGGAAGGCTGCGACGGCATCATCACCTCGGCGCGCTTCATCCTGCATCGCGCTCACACCCACACCCGCACCGTGTGCCTGGAGTTTTTCGGTCAGGTAAGAGAGGCTGTACCGGCGATCGTCGAGATCACCGAACTCTTCAAACCAAGCGTGGACAACCCTTCTCCCTTCTCCCTTCCTCCTTCTCAGGTTTTTCTGGCCGGCCTTGAACATCTGGACGAACGCTATCTCAAGGCGGTGGGTTATGCCACAAAATCCCGTCGCGGCACACGCCCCAAGATGGTGCTGATCGCGGATGTGGTAAGCGACGACGCCGATGCGGCCGCGATGGCCGCTTCCGAGATCGTGCGCCTGGCCAATCTGCGTCACGGCGAAGGATTTATCGCCGTATCGAACGATGCGCGCAAAAAATTCTGGCTAGACCGCGCCCGTACCGCCGCGATCGCAAAACATACCAACGCCTTCAAAATCAACGAAGACGTGGTCATTCCGCTGCCGCGCATGGGCGACTATTGCGACGGCATAGAGCGCATCAACATCGAACTGTCTTTATTCAATAAAATCAATCTATTGGATGCTCTGGATGATTTTTTTGCAGGTGATTTACCGCTGTACTATCAGGATGATAAGCAACTGGGCGATGCCGAGTTACTGGGCAATCGAACAGAGGAGGCCAGAAAATTGCTGACCGACGTGCGCAATCGCTGGGAATGGCTCAGAGATAATCTGGATAGCGTAGGTTGGGCTTCAGCCCAACATGTCGGGTTAAAACCCGACCTACCGTCTAACAACTCGACCGTCTTTGAGGCCCTGCAGGATCACACCATCCGCGCATCCTGGAAGCAGGAGCTGCGCGAGAAGCTGCGGCATATTTTCAGCGGCAGCACCTATCAGCCGGTGCTCGAACGCTGCAGCGCAATTCATCAACAGGTCCTCAAAGCCCGGGTATTTGTCGCACTGCACATGCACGCGGGCGACGGCAATGTACACACAAATATTCCGGTGAACTCGGACAACTACGAGATGTTGCAACAGGCCTACCGTGCGGTGGACCGTATCATGCAACTGGCGAAAGATCTGGGCGGCGTGATTTCCGGCGAGCATGGCATCGGCATTACCAAGTTTGACTATCTCGATGAAAATGAGATCGCACCTTTCATTGCCTACAAGCAGAAAATCGACCCGGAAGGCCGTTTTAACAAGGGAAAACTCCTTCCCGGCAGCAATCTGGATCGCGCCTATACCCCCAGCTTCAACCTGATGGAACTGGAAAGTCTGATTCTGGAAAAGAGCGAACTGGGTGAGATTGCCGACTCGATCAAGGATTGCCTGCGTTGCGGCAAATGCAAGCCGGTGTGCACGACGCATGTGCCGCGCGCCAACCTGCTGTATTCGCCGCGCAACAAAATACTCGCAACTTCCTTGTTGATCGAAGCCTTTCTGTACGAAGAGCAGACGCGGCGCGGCATCTCCATCCAGCATTTCGACGAATTCAACGACGTCGCCGATCACTGCACCGTCTGCCACAAATGCCTGAATCCGTGTCCGGTGAACATCGACTTCGGCGACGTCTCGATGGCGATGCGCAATTTTTTGCGTAAACAGGGCAAGAAGAAATTCAACCCGATTGCCGCCACGTCTATGTTGTACCTGAACACCACAGACCCTGCCACCATCAAAATAATGCGCAAAGTATTGATCGAGTGGTCGTACAAGGCGCAGCGCATCGCCCATGGGATCGGCAAAGGCCTGGGACTATTCAAAAAACAGATCGCCCATCCGCCCGCGACTGTTGGCAAGCCCACGATACCGTCACGGGTGATCCACTTCATCAATAAGCCGATGCCGGGCAACCTGCCGAAAAAGACTTCGCGCGCGCTGCTCAACATCGAAGACAACAGCGTGATACCGATCATCCGTAATCCGAATCGTTCGGGCGAGGAAGCAGAGGCGGTGTTTTACTTCCCCGGTTGCGGCTCGGAACGTCTGTTCGGTCAGGTGGGACTGGCGACGCAAGCCATGCTGTATGAAACCGGCGCGATTACCGTATTGCCACCCGGCTATCTGTGCTGCGGTTATCCGCAAAACGCGTCAGGTCAGGGCGACAAAGCCAGCCAGATCACCACCGACAACCGCGTCTTGTTCCACCGCGTTGCCAACACCTTGAATTATCTGGATATCAAGACGGTGATCGTGTCATGCGGAACCTGTATGGATCAGTTGCAGAAATACCAGTTCGACAAGATTTTCCCCGGCTGCCGCCTGCTCGACATCCATGAATACCTTCTGGAGCAAGGAATCAAGGTGCCAACTGCCAGCGGAATAAGGTATATGTACCACGAACCTTGCCACTCGCCGATGAAAACCTATCAGACGCAAAAAGTGGTCGATACACTGATGAGCACTTCAGTACCGATCAACGAACGCTGCTGCGGCGAGTCCGGCACCTTCGGCGTAGCCCAGCCGCAGATCGCCACTCAGGTGCGCTTCCGCAAGGAAGAAGAAATGAAGAAGGGGGCGGATGCGCTGCGCCGTGATGGCTTTGACGGCGAGATAAAGATACTCACCTCCTGCCCGGCCTGCCAGCAGGGACTGTCCCGCTATAACGACGACAGCGGCACCACCAGCGACTACATTGTGGTGGAAATGGCCAAACATCTGCTGGGTGAAAACTGGCTACCGGACTTCGTTGCCAAGGCGAATAACGGCGGGATAGAACGCGTTCTACTGTAGACGAACGTTCAGCGACAGTTTCTGCGCAGACCACCGTCTATTTAACAGACGGAGCTAAAACTGGCTACCGGACTTCGTTGAAAAAGCAAACAATGGAGGCATTGAGCGTGTGTTGCTATAGGTTTACGGTTTACGGAAAGCCGTGAACTGAAAACTGAGAACGTGTTTTATGCTGCGATGCGTTTTTCAGGGAACACCAGCGAAAAAGTGCTGCCGCACCCTTTCTCGCTTAATACTTCCAGACGGGCCTGGTGACGCATCGCAATGTGCTTGACGATGGCAAGACCCAATCCTGTGCCGCCCGTTTCACGCGACCGGCTGCGATCTACCCGGTAAAATCGTTCAGTAAGCCGCGGTATATGCTCCGCTTCGATGCCGATTCCGCTGTCTTCCACCGAAAATACAGCTTGCCCTGCACGCACAGCCCAGCGCAATTTTATCGCGCCGCCTTCCGGTGTATAACGCACCGCGTTGCTGACCAGATTTGAAAAGGCGCTGCGCAACTCGTTGCGATTGCCTGACAACCTGGCAGGGCCTGTCATTTCCAGACTGTGCTGATGCCTATCGCTGCTCAACATCTGCCCGTCGCGATACACATCATCCAGCAGTGTCTGCATATCGACCGTTTCTGTTCGCATCGGACTCTGATCGTTTTCAAGTCTGGACAAGGTCAGCAGATCGGAGACCAGATGATCCATGCGACTGGTCTGCTCCGCCATCAGATGCAAGGCGCGCTGAATCTTGTCGTGTGACAGATCGTGCATGTCCTGCAGATTTTCAACAAAGCCATTCACCACCGTCAGCGGCGTGCGCAACTCATGTGACACATTTGCCACAAAATCGCGCCGCATGGTTTCGATGCGTTCCAGCTGCGTAATGTCGCGGCTGATCAGCAGTCGCTTGTTAACGCCGTACAGGATCAGTTTGATGGATAACACCATATCTTCATGGCGCGCAGCTTTCATCACCAGTGGCTCGTCAAAATTTCCTGCCTGCATATAATCGATAAATTCAGGCTGGCGCACCAGATAGGTGATGTCCTGCATGATGTCGCGATTTGCGTTCAGTCCGAAGTGGAATTGCGCAAGCGGATTACACCATTCGATCCGGTTTACTTCATTCAGGCTCACTACGCCCTCCGGCAAAGCAGCCGTAGCCTGCTCGATATTCAACAGCTCCATGGCCAGTTTCTGCCTGGTTTCCTTATGTCGCTTGACCATCTTGTAGAGCCGCGAAAACACATCATCCCAGATACCCCCCCCTTCTGGAATGGTTTCCAGACGTGCATCGCTCAGCCATTCTCCCAGTTTATACAATTGCCGCGCCCGGTAGCCCATTACCACCAGCAACACCAGCAACATGAATATCAGGGCAAGCGTGACGGAAAACATAACGGACAACAGCAATGCAAGCAGTGCACCGTACAGTACAGGCATACTTACGCGTATCCAGAAATTCTGCAAACCGCTCCCCTCTGTAAAAATTCTGGCCGTGGGCTAAAACGTATGGCTAATGAAATAAATATAAGCACTGGACTAAGACGAAAAAACCCCGTCTAAGCCATTGCTAATCACTGGTTGAAAACCGATAGCCGCTACCGCGTACCGTCTGAATCAGACTATCCAGACAGGTGGCTTCCAGCGAGGCGCGCAAACGGCGGATATGCACATCCACCGTGCGCTCCTCGACAAACACCTGCGTGCCCCACACCTGATCGAGCAATTGCGTGCGGCTATACACACGTTCCGCATGGGTCATGAAAAAATGCAGCAGCCGAAATTCGGTCGGCCCCAATTCGATCGTCTGGCCGCGAGCCGTCACGCGATGCGAAGTCGGTGACAACTCCAGTCCGCCTGCGGCGACCTTTTCTTCCGACAAGGTCGGAATGTGGCGTCGCATCACGGCGCGGATACGCGCCATCAACTCACGCGGCGAAAATGGCTTGGTGATGTAATCATCCGCACCCGACTCCAACCCCAGCACCTTGTCGCGCTCATCACCGCGCGCCGTCAGCATGATGATCGGAATATCCTTTGTTTGCGCCTCGCTGCGCAGCTGTTTTGCAAGAACGATTCCGCTGGTGGAAGGCAACATCCAGTCCAGCAAAATCAGATCCGGCGCATGATCGCGTATCTGTTGCCATGCTTCGTCTGCATCACTTGCCCGCAATGCCACAAATCCGGCCTGCGTGACATTAAAAACCAGCAATTCCTGTATTGCCGGTTCATCTTCCACAATCAGAATCTTAGCGTTCATCATCACTCCTTCGGTTGAGCTTAGCAGAGTATGAAGAATTTATGACAGTATGATGACACTTATTATGTTTTTTGGTGTGGATGGTGTAGTTCAGCCACATGTCCGGTATGGCTCGCTGCATGATGATGCAGTCTGGCATGTTCAGGCTCCTGCGGCAGCGGCCCTGCCACCACATTGGGCAAGAGTGAACCTGCCAGCATGCCGGCTATACTGGCGATCAACCCTGCAAACTGTGCCGGAATAAAAGGATCGTCGGGGCCTGCCAGCAGAATCGCCAGCCAGACCGACAGGCCGCAGAAAATAGCCACCTGTGCGCCCTGAGCCGTGGAACGCTTCCAGAAAAGACCGGCGGTCAACGGAACAAAGGCCACCACCAACGTGATCTGATAGGCGTTTTCCACCATCTTGAAAATACTGGCACTGGAGTTCATCGCATACAGCGTGACCATAATGGTGAATAGCACCGTCACGACACGCATCAGATGCAACAGTTGTCGATCAGACAGCCTGTGTCCTGCCATCGGTTTCAGGATATTTTCACTGAAGGTCACCGAAGGTGCCAGCAGCGTGGCCGAAGCGCAGCTCTTGATGGCGGAGAGCAGCGCGCCGAAAAACATCACCTGCGCAAACAGCGGCGCATGCTGCATCACCAGCGTGGGCAGTATCATCTGCGGGTCGGTACCGATCAGACGGTTCACCATCGCAGGGTCGATCAGCGTCGCCGAGTAGGCGAGAAACATCGGCACAAAAGCGAATACGAAATACAGCGAACCGCCGAGCACCGCACCCCAGATGGCAATTTTCTCGGTTTTGGACGACTGCACCCGCTGGAACACATCCTGTTGCGGAATCGAACCGAACATCATGGTCATCCATGCGGCGGCAAAACCGATGATTTCCTTGAGATCGGCTTTGGGCCAGAAGTCAAACTTGCCCGCCTCGATCGCATGATGCACGACCACCCCCACGCCGCCCACCTGTCCACTGATCTCATGACCGATAAACAGCATACCGATGACGATGATGATCATCTGCAAAAAATCCGTAATGGCCACCGCCCACATACCGCCAAACAAGGTGTAGATCAGAATGGTGCCCGAACCTATCCACATCCCGGCAAGCTTGCTGATCTCGCCGCCGGATACCACGTTAAACACCAGGCCGAGCGCGGTGATCTGCGCACCCACCCAGCCAAGATAGGAAATCACAATCGCCAACGTCGTCAGCACTTCGACTTTGCGGCCAAATTTATTCCTGTAAAAATCCCCGATGGTCAGAAGGTTCATGCGATACAAGGGCGCTGCAAAAAACAGGCCGACCAGAATCAGACACATCGACGCGCCGAAGGGGTCGGCCACGACGCCGTGCAGACCGTCCTTGAGAAAGGTAGCGGGAATGCCAAGCACGGTTTCCGACCCGAACCAGGTAGCGAACACCGTCGCCGTCACCATGTAAAATGGCAGTCCTCGCCCGGCAATGGCAAAATCGCGGGTGTTATGCACCCGGGTCGCGGCATAAAGACCGATCCCGACAGACACAATCCAGTAGGCGATGACAAACCAGAGCAGCATGATCGCAAGCAGTAAATTAAGTAGCGCGAATTCTAACGAAAAAGGCCATCTTGCGATGGCCTTTTTTTCCTGCAATGCGTGTTGCTTACAGGCTCTGTGCGTTGTCAGCCAGATATTTGGCGACGCCTTCGGTTGAAGCATTCATACCAGGCTTGCCCTTACTCCAGCCGGCAGGACAGACTTCGCCGTGTTCCTCGAAAAATTGCAGTGCATCTACCATGCGCAGCATTTCATCGATATCGCGACCCAACGGCAGCATGTTCACAACCTGATGCATCACCACGCCGCTCTTGTCTATCAGGAATGAACCGCGCAACGCAACGCCTGCATCTGCCAGTTCCACATCATAAGCTTTGCAGATTTCATGCTTGATGTCGGCGACCAGCGGATAACCTACCTGACCGATACCACCCTTGTTGACCGGTGTATTCTTCCAGGCCAGATGGGTGAATTGCGAGTCGATCGATACACCGATCACTTCCACGCCACGATTCTTGAATTCAGCCAGACGGTGATCAAAAGCGATCAGCTCAGAAGGACAAACAAACGTAAAATCAAGCGGGTAGAAAAACACAACTGCGGCCTTGCCGGCGATGTAGCTTTTCAGATTGAACGATTCGTTCATTTCGTTGTTGCCCATTACCGCAACAGCGGTAAAGTCTGGTGCTGGTTTGCCTACGAGAACGGCCATGTTGATCTCCTGAGGGTTAATTGAATTGGGTGTCGCAATTTAGGGCATTCGCTGTGCCGCGTCAACCTTATACAGCTTATGGGAATTAATTCCTGAAAGTTAAAGAATGCAATTTTAAAGATACAAAACCCTGGCAACGACACAGCATCCGGCCAATCTGCCTGACTTATCGCTTCCCGAAAAACGGAAGCAAATCAATTTCCTGCTTGCGATCGACAATCTGATCCGCCACGTCAGTCATTCTTTTACGGTTGCCTCGGCAATAGGCGCGCAATGCTTCGAAAGTTTCATCAGCACTGCCACCGAAGCGCTGCATCAGCAAACCGATAGCCATGCTGATACCGCGACTGGCTTTCAACGCTGTATTCAGGTCAGACTCGACCTGCTGCAACTTTTTAATTTCCCCGGCGCGTTGCAGCGCAGTATAGATGGCCGGCAGTATCTGCGAGACATCCAGTGGCTTGACCAGATATCCCAATGCGCCAAGCTCGGCAGCCGCACCGACGGTTTCCGAATCGTTATATGCGGAAAGAAACAGAAACGGGACGCCCAGCGTCGTTTTCAACCATCGTGCAAAGTCGATACCTGACATGCCTGTCAGCCGCATATCCAGCAAAGCCAGATCAGGGCTGCTGGCGGTACATAACTGCATCGCCATCTCACCCGAATCCGCTTCCAGTACATCGTATCCTGCAGCTTGTAGCCCTCTGGAGAGCATGTGCAAGACCAGTCGGTCGTCCTCCACCAGCAAAATCGTCGCTTTCATCAACGGCCTCATTTATTAAATCAAACCCGCTTTTGATATCGTCACCGGAGCTGAAAGCATTAATTCCGCCGTAAAAACATCCCCGACAAACCCGATCTCAAGATGGGCCGATTTTCGCGGCAGCAGTGACCTGACAAGATTCAACCCTTGCCCGTCAGCCGCCTGTCGGCCTGCATCGGCATGATTCGCAATAGTGATCAGGATATTGTCACCGCTCGTCCCGAAGCGGACGATGGCCGGACTGTTTGCGGAGCGATGCTTGCACGCGTTGGTGAGTAACTCGTTCAGCACCAGCGCAATCGGAACCGCTTCTTCCCTGTTCAGGAAGACAGGCTGTTTAAGGCTATTCTCGTACTCGATCCGTGCGCAAGTTGCATCGATAATGTGTTCCATTAAATCGGCCAGACTCACTTCTTCCGACAGCGTGCTGGCCTGCAAACCGTGAATAATGGCGATTGAGCGTATCTTTCCGACAGCCGCGTTGATCACATCCACCAGGTCAGGATGATCAATCGCACTTTGTCTGAGCAAACCAACCACCCCTTGCAGATGATTTTTTATGCGGTGTTGAACTTCGCGCACCAGCACATCACGCTGTTCTTTAACTTCGGACAATCGCTGCGCTTCCCTTTCGACCCGCTCGCTAATGTCTTCCACCATCCCCATGGTGTAGCGACTCCCGTAATCGCCACCGGCAAATTTAGTCGCGATCGCTCGCCCCCAGAATACCTCGCCATTCTTGCGCACATATTTTTTCTCAATGAAATATTCAGAAATATCGCCTTCCAGCAGACCACTCAGCATTTTTCTGGTCAGATCCAGATCATCCGGATGCGTCAGTTCGATGATAGACAGATGAGCCAACTCTTCCCCGGTGTAACCAAACATCTTGCAGAAAGCCGCGTTGGTTGCGAAAAACTTCTGATCCTGTTGACCCAGTGCAATGCCAATCGGCGCTTTTTCAAACAATTGCCGGAAGCGGCTCTCGCTTTCGCGCAATTCATTCTCCATCCGTTTACGGTCTGTGATATCAATCAGACTGGTGCGGCTCATGACAAAATTTCCATCCGCATCATTTACGGTATTTGCCGACAGCAACAGGGGCAAAACAGTACCATCCTTCCTGAGCATTTCAACCTCAATATCCAGAATATATCCATCCCGTTTAAACCTGGGATAATTTATTTCAAACACTTTGGCACTCAACGGGGTTTGAAAATCCATGATTTTTCTCCCCAGCATTTCTTCACGCGTATACCCCAGCCAGTTCAACTCAGTCTGGTTCACCTGGATGATTTTGCCGTCAATACCCAAAGAGTGGTAACCACAGGGCGCGTTATTGTATAAATCCTCCAGCTCCGCGTGTGTTTTGCCAATCTCCGCCTCGATTCGTTTGCGTTCAGTAATATCGCGCGCAAATACAATAAAATAATTTTCCTGTTCTTTTACAAAACTTACGCTGATCTCAAGATTCGCAAGCCCGCCACCTTTGCAACGATGCTGCGTTTCAAATACATCAAAACCGTGCTCTATCACCCATTGTATGTGTGCAAATGCGTCCTCCTGTGACTCATTCGCATCGATATCGGAAATATGCATCGCCAGCAATTCCTGACGGGTAAAACCTGTCATCCGGCAATAACTGCTGTTGACATCCAGTATTTTTCCGCTGATATCGCATAGCCAGAATCCATCCGATGTCGCTTCGATGATCTGTCGTGCGCGCTTGCTTCCCACATTTACGGCGTTTAATTTATCCTGATAGCGGTGCATCGCCGCCACGGCAGAACAAACAACAAATCCGTCGACCAGAAACACCATATTTGGCCAGAAGGCCACTTGCAGAGAATGCAGCGAAATCGAGTAGTAAGGCGGCACGAAGATGAATGTGGCCATGCACATGCCAATGAGAACCGCAAACAGTCCGGGCCAGAATCCGCACAGAATGGCGGACAGCGCGACCGCCGGAAAGAACGTCAGATATTGCAACCCCGCTTCCAGCGGCGCAACGGCAATGCGCACCAGCAACGCCGTGCACATCAGCGCCGCCACAATCAGATAACCGAATGTGCCTCTGGATTGCCGCAGAGTCAACCGGTCAAACATCCCTTCAATCCAGCTCAAAGCATTTCCCCTCACTCACTGATTTCAATTCAGCACGATTCCGGATTAAGTCACCAAATGTTCCTTGGCATTATGCCGCAAAACCTGAGCCATCCCATTCAAAGCGCTTGCTTTTACAGCCATTATTTGATATTTTGCGTAAATCTATGCAACCCAACCCCCGTTGCTGAATTTTTCCCAATATCAAGGGGGGTTTGTGTTCGCATCCGTTTTTATCCGGTTTATTCTCACGCTGCATGCCAGCGCGGCATCTAGCACTGTACATTCTGCAAATCGGCCAGGCTGTTGCACCCTGCGTCCTGATGTCCGTCCGTTCGCAGCAAAGTGAGCATGTCAAACACCAACGATCAACCGGTAAAAATGACGCTCGATGCGCTCAGACTCTATCCGGGCGCGGCAATGTACATACAGAGCCAGAGTGACGGCTCTCACACGCGCCACAAAGTGCAATTCATCGGCACCATTAAAACACAAAGCGTTCTGGTCACACTGCCCTTTGAAAATGGCAAAGGCATGTGGATGCAGGCAGGACATACTTTTGTACTGCGCGGCTTCAACGGTATCTATGCCTATGCCTTCAGCTCACAGGTCATCCGTCCCCGCGCGCACCCGTTTCCCTATATACACTTTTCCTGGCCACGTGAAATCGACTGTCAACTGGTACGCAAATCATTGCGCGTGGAGGTTGCACTGCCGGCAAAAATCACGCTGCCGGACAACAGTTCTGTCGCCGTCACGCTGCTGGATCTGAGCACACCCGGATCCATGCTCGATTCTCCCGCCGCATTGGGCACCGTAGGCGATCATGCAAAAATCTGCTTTACCGTGGACTTTGAAGGGAATGAAACGCGTATTGATCTCTCTGTCATTATTCGCAACATCCACCCGAAAGAAGACGGCACCGGGTTTCGCATCGGCGTGGGCTTTGAAGCGGTCGCTCGCAACGATGCGCTGATCCTGCACTACGTTATCAACAACATCGCACTGGGCGCCAGTGCATGAGTCTGTACAACAAGGAACAAGCATGACGCTTAGAAAAAAACGTTTCTGGTTCACCATCAGCACCTCGATCGTACTGATTGCGCTGTTCTCCGTCGTCACCGTCCAGTCGTTCAGCTATTTCAGCCAGAATACCATCCGCGAGCAGGCACGTATGGCCGCCGAGATGCTGCGTATTTCGCTGACCGAACAGATGCGCACCGGCGTGATCTCGGAGCGTGACACCCTGTTCAAACGCCTGCGCACCATCCCCGGTCTGGTGGATGTCAGGGTCATGCGCGGAGAGCCCGTGATTCATCAATTCGGCCCCGGCATCGATGGCGAAAAACCGAAGCTGGATATGGAGAAGCGCGTCCTGGTTACCGGCGAATGGGAAGAACAATTTACCCAGGAAAAAGGCAACACGATTTACCGGATCACCATTCCCTACATCGCCAGCAGCACAGGATCACTGAACTGCCTGCAATGCCACAACGTACCGGAAAACACCATCAATGGCGTGGTGACGCTGGGATTCTCGCTGGACAACATGCAACACACCGAATTGCTCGCAATCGCGCCACTGGTATTGCTGCTGCTCGTTTTCGGCATCTGCCTGGGCTACTTCCTCAAAAAACTTTTTCAGCCCATGGTCATCACGGCGGAACAGCTGCAATCCGTGGTCGAAAATGCGGAAACAGGCGATTTCAGCGGCCGGATTACTGCCGCCAGCAGTGATGAAATCGGCGATATCGCCACTCATACCAACACGCTGATGGAAGCGCTGGAGCAGAGCATAGGCAAGATTTCCAGCCGCATTCAGTCGCTGGGCGATCACGGGCGCCGCGATGGCGACAAAAACGATATGCTGTCACATACCGTGCGCATCGTCGATGAAATGGTCGGCGCGACGCGCTTCAAACAGGCGGTGGAGAACGATCTCGATCTCGAAGAAATCTACGCACGCCTGCGTCTGGTGTTAAAACAGCATTTTAAACTGAAAAATTTCTCATATTATCAAATAGATGGCAACGGCAAGAACCTGAAGTCGATCTTCGTCGAAGGCTTGCATAATGAAGCTGAGCTTTGGTGCGACCCTGAAATACTGATCAACCCTGAGGTGTGCCGCACCAAACGGATCGCCGCCTGTGTTTCCAGCGCAAACGATCCGCAAATCTGCAACCGCTTCTGCGGCAATGCCAAGGATCAGGGTGAAATGGTGCATATCTGCATCCCGATGATGTTATCCGGGCATGTCGGCGGCATCCTGCAGATCATACTGGCAGCGGATGAGGTGGAAAAGTACGCGGACATCGAGCAAACGGCGCAGCTCTACCTGAATCAGGCAGCCCCTGTGATCGAAGCGCGCCAGTTGATGCAGTCGCTGAAAAACACCGCGATGCGCGACCCGATGACCGGGCTGTATAACCGTCGCTTCATCGAAGACTACATCGAGACACTAACGTCCAGCATTCTTCGCCGCAAGACCAATCTGGGCATATTGATGTGCGACGTCGATTTCTTCAAGCAGGTGAATGACACCCACGGGCATGATGTGGGCGATCAGGTCATCAAGGGCTTAGCCGAAATACTCAAAAGAACCATACGCACCTCCGACCTGGCCATCCGTTTCGGCGGCGAAGAGTTCCTGATCCTGCTACCGGATACGGATCCTGAAGGCTGCATGCTGCTGGCCGAACGCATTCGACTGACAATGAAAGAAAACGTCTTCAAGACGCCGCAAGGATCGCTCAAGAAAACCCTGTCCGTAGGCGTCTCCGTGTTCCCCAAGGACGGCAACGGATTCTGGGAATGCGTGAAGTATTCGGATATTGCGCTCTACCATGCAAAAGAACATGGCCGGGATCAAAGCGTCATGTTCATTGAAGAAATGCGCAAAAACAAGGATCAGTATTAAAAATGACGCATAAGAACAAAACCTTGACGCCGGACGTTTTCCGCCAGATTTTTGAACTTGCCGCAGATCCCATTTTTATCCTGAACATGGCGGGT
>JAPLQK010000041.1 GCA_026399735.1 Pseudomonadota bacterium | reverse complement strand
CTGCTGTGCGAGCGCAGAATCCAGACCCCGGGCCATATAAATTGCGGCAAGTTCCCGATGCTCACCCTTATCGTCTGCCTCAAGTTCGCGGCGTTCCAGTTCGAGTTCAGCCTGTTCGCTGTCGGCTTGCGAATGTACGGATACGTATTCACCGGCAGCCATCGACATGGTGCCCGCAACCAACCCGGCCAAACCTGCGATAAGTATACTGTCATGTGTTGCATGGGCAGCAGCTACGCCCAGCACGAGACTCGCCGTTGATACGATACCGTCGTTAGCGCCTAATACCGCTGCGCGTAGCCAGCCGATGCGTTGTGTGCGATGACGTTCCCTGTAATGTACAGCCATCCTGATATCTCCTTACTGCAATCATGAATTAAGGGCCCGTATCTGCTGATCGTTTAATGCGCGCCAACCGCAACAGCTATCTTTTCGATGCAACATTCCGGTAAAACAGCGTCAGTTGCTTGTGGACAGCGGGACAGGATTTTTTCAGGATATCGGGCGCCGTAAAAAAATATTCGCTTAATACCGCAAAAAATTCTGCCGGGCTGGTGGCAGCATAGGGATTAATAAAGGCGGTTTTTCCTGCTGCCACTTGCTGACATAAAGTACCGTAAGCACAGCTCATATCCTCTGCCCATTTTGTCCGGCTCATGCCGCGCCCCAGAGGCGGCAAGCCATTCGTGACTCCGTTGAGTGCGTCCAACTTGTGTGCAAACTCATGCAACACAACATTATGGCCAGCCTTGCCGTGACAGGTGTCCCGCTCCACGTCATCCCAGGACAAAATCACCGGGCCCTGCTGCCATGACTCGCCACTTAAAACGGCCGCATCGTCATGTACCAGGCCAATGGCATCCCGCTGCACATGATGCACGCGAAACGCGCCCGGATAGAGTATGACTTCGACCCAGCCGTCGAAATAGTCCACGCCCAGATTCAGAATCAGCAAACAGGCCTGGGCTGCCACCGTCACCCGTATCAATCGCGTCACCTCAAAACCCTGAGCACCGGTGATGGACTTCTGATCCAGAAACCAGGTTGTCATCTCGCGCAAGTGCGCCATTTGCACGGCGTCCAGCCCGCGCAACACCGCTATGCGCCCTGTCACGCTTTGCCAGATAGCATGAGGTATCGGATGGCGTTTGAGCATCCTGCGCATCCTCCAGCGTCGTATGGAAATCACCTCTTGCCTGCCTTCTTCATCCCGTTCATACCTCACAACTTTCTCATTCAAACGGATACCAGCCTGACCGATTGTCCTCACCGCAGTGATAAGCGTCGTGCCGGAGAATCATTTTCACATTTGAAACAGTATCTACGCTGTCAATCTTTGCTTGTCACGCCGCCAGAATTGACGCATCAGCGGTTTAACGCTGATGCCGTGCAGAATGATTGACAGCGTCACAACGATCAGTGTCAGCTGTATCAATTGCAATGCCAGCGACTCTGGCAGTCCGTGCTGTATGGCGTACATCAGATAGTAGAGCGAGCCGATCCCGCGCACCCCGAACCAGGCCGTCATGCCGCGTATCCGCCAGGTGGTATGCGTGCCCAGCAGGCCGAGGATAACACTGACCGGGCGCACAATCACGAATAAAAACAGCGCCAGCCCCACAGCCAGCCAGCTCCATGAATTCAGGAACAACGTGCCGCCGAGCATGAGAACCAGAACTACTTCCGACAACCGCTCCAGATGCTCCTTGAACACCAGAGACCCTTCACTCACCGTCAGCGTGGGATTGGTATCAGCAGTGGTATCAGTTTTTTGAGACGTGTCGGCATCAATCAATTTTCCAGCCGCTTTGGCCAGTTTCAGTTCCGTCTGACGCAGCGCAAATGCGGCGAAAAAAACAGCCAGAAACCCCCATGTGTTGAGCGTTACACATAGTCCGTATACAACGCCAATCAAGCCGAGGCCGAGAAAGTCGTCCAGCAGCTCATGCTGGTGAGGTTCGCGGCGCAGTTTCCACCCCAGACGGGCCAGCGCAACACCGAAAGCGACGCCGATGGCAATACCACCCGTTGTCGCCCATAACACGTCCATCCATACCCAGTTCATGCCATACGTGCCCAGATCATGCAATCCCAGCAAGCCCAGCCCCAGCATCACAAACGGAAAAGCGCTGCCATCGTTCATACCCGCTTCGCAGGTCAAGGTAAAACGTAACTGGTCATGATCCCCGGGATGGCGGATTTGCACATCGGTTGCCAGCACCGGATCGGTCGGCGCAACAATAGCACCCAGCAGCACGCCGGCGCCCAGAGGCATTCCAATGACATACCAGGCAAAGGCAGCAACCATTGCGACGGTAATGGTCATGGAAACAGTCGCCAGCAGAAGCGGCGCTTGCCAGCGTGCAAAACTGAAAGGTGTCGGCATTTTGACGCCGGCAGAAAAAAGCGAAATCAATACCGCCACTTCAGTCAGCGATTCGAGCAGCGCTGATTCCTTGAGCGGATTGAAATGAAACAGGTTGAGCCCACTGGGGCCTGACAGCAGACCCACCGCCAGATAAATGATAGCTGAGGTAACCGGTGAGCGCTTCAGGGCGGAATAAGTGATACCCATGAGCTTCTTGCAAAATAGCTGAACCTAATGGTTTCAGCGGGGAGCGTCTCATCCTTGGATGAGATTTTTCACGATTCAAGCTACATTTTTCGCTTTACCCGTCCGAAATCATCGATTCTGCTCCGTTGTGCCCATAGGCC
>JAPLQK010000058.1 GCA_026399735.1 Pseudomonadota bacterium | reverse complement strand
GCTTCACGTAATGTGGTTGCCAGCCAGGTTGAAGGTAAGTCGAACGGTGTGCTGAAATACAGTCCTAACATGCGTCTGGTAACTACCCTGCGCGGTGAAGCGATTGTGGTGGCCCGTAGTGCGGAAATCATCATTGCGGATGATTACGGCCGCGAACGCGAACGTCATAAGATTCCGTATGGCGCAACTTTGGTGATCAAGGAAGGTACCACGGTTCGTGCCGGTGAAGTTCTGGCTACCTGGGATCCGCATACCCGTCCTATCATTACTGAATATGCGGGTAAGGTCAGCTTCCAGAATGTCGAAGAGGGTGTGACAGTCGCCAAGCAGATCGATGAAGTGACCGGTCTGTCAACGCTGGTGGTTATTGATCCTAAGCAGCGTACCGCAGCGCAGAACAAGGCCGGAACGATGGTTCGCCCTATGGTTCGCCTGTTCGATGAGAGCGGTGAAGACGTCAAGCTGACAGGCACAGAAACTGCCGTCAGCGTGACGTTCCAGACCGGTTGTATCATTACCGTTGAAGATGGTCAGCAGGTGGGTATTGGTGATGTACTGGCGCGTATTCCTCAGGAATCTTCCAAGACCCGCGATATTACCGGTGGTCTGCCGCGTGTTGCCGAGTTGTTCGAAGCGCGTATTCCCAAGGATGCCGGTATGCTGGCCGAATGTACCGGAACGGTGTCGTTCGGTAAGGAAACCAAGGGCAAGCAACGTCTGGTGATTACCGATATAGAAGGTCTTGCTAACGAATTCCTGATTCCTAAGGAAAAGCATGTACTGGTGCATGATGGTCAGATGGTGACACGCGGCGAAATGATTGTCGATGGTCCGGCTGATCCGCATGACATCTTGCGTTTGCTGGGTGTGGCTGAACTGGCTCGTTATATCACTGATGAAGTTCAGGAAGTGTATCGTTTGCAGGGCGTGAAGATTAACGACAAACACATTGAAGTGATCGTGCGTCAAATGCTGCGCCGTGTACAAGTCAGAGAAACAGGTGATACCCGTTTCATCGTCGGTGAACAGGTAGAGCGCGCTGATCTGCTGGAAGAAAATGAGAAGATCATTGCGGCAGGTAAAAATCCGGCAACTTTCGAATTCATGCTGCTGGGTATTACCAAGGCTTCGTTGTCTACCGATTCATTTATCTCGGCGGCTTCCTTCCAGGAAACCACTCGTGTTCTGACCGAAGCCGCAATCATGGGCAAACGAGACGAACTGCGTGGTCTGAAGGAAAACGTCATCGTGGGTCGACTGATTCCAGCAGGTACCGGAATGGCCTATCACAATGCCAGACGCAAGCAAAAACTGGGTATTGATATAGCCGCAGGGCGTGAATTTCAAGTACCGGATTCGTCAGTATCCGGAGAGTTGCTTGACAGTGTGATAGTTTCTGAATAGAATCTGCCACCTTTTTACTGTCGCGGTAGATGAATTTATCTTTCCGCGACGATAAGCTTTTGTTTTTTAAACATAAACGGAATTTTAGAATTTACTTTAGGATGTTAGATAATGCCAACCATTAATCAGTTGATCCGCAAGCCGCGTGTCGCAATCGTAGAAAAGAGTAAAGTGCCGGCGCTTGGCAGTTCACCACAAAAACGTGGTGTGTGTACACGTGTGTATACCACAACACCTAAGAAGCCTAACTCTGCGTTGCGTAAAGTGGCCAAGGTTCGTCTGACCAATGGTTTTGAGGTGATTAGCTACATCGGCGGTGAAGGCCATAACCTGCAGGAGCACTCGGTTGTGCTGTTGCGTGGTGGTCGTGTAAAGGATTTGCCGGGTGTTCGTTACCACATGGTTCGCGGTAGTCTGGATACGGCTGGCGTAAAAGATCGTAAGCAATCTCGTTCCAAGTACGGAACCAAGCGTCCTAAGAAATAAGTACGCGACTGTAATTTTTAAGTAATCTATTTGAGGTTGATATGCCAAGACGCAGAGAAGTACCCAAACGTGAAGTGTTGCCGGATCCAAAGTTCGGCAATCAGGATTTGTCCAAATTTGTAAACGTGCTGATGACAGCCGGCAAGAAGTCTGTTGCTGAGCGTATTTTGTACGGCGCACTCGAACAGGTTGGTAAAAAGACCGGTAAAGATGCTATCGAAATTTTTAATCTTGCTTTGACGAATGCAAAGCCACAGGTTGAAGTTAAGAGCCGTCGTGTCGGTGGTGCTAACTATCAGGTGCCTGTTGAAGTCCGTCCTTCGCGTCGTATGGCATTGTCCATGCGCTGGTTGCGTGAAGCAGCTCGTAAGCGCGGTGAAAAATCTATGGGTATGCGTCTGGCCGGTGAATTGATCGATGCGTCAGAAGGTCGTGGCGGTGCGGTTAAGAAGCGTGAAGAAGTCCACCGTATGGCTGAAGCCAACAAGGCTTTCTCGCATTTCCGTTTCTAATTTTGCATTTATAATCAGACTTATAGTTAGGTATTCATCGTGGCTCGTAAAACACCTATTAACCGTTACCGCAATATTGGTATCAGCGCGCACATCGATGCGGGCAAAACTACGACAACCGAACGTATTCTGTTCTACACCGGTGTAAGTCACAAAATCGGTGAAGTTCATGATGGTGCCGCCACCATGGACTGGATGGAGCAGGAGCAGGAACGTGGTATCACGATTACTTCAGCTGCGACAACATGCTTCTGGAAGGGCATGGAGAACCAGTATGAGGAGCATCGTTTTAATATCATTGATACTCCTGGTCACGTAGATTTTACGATCGAAGTTGAGCGCTCGATGCGTGTACTGGATGGTGCGTGCATGGTTTATTGCGCGGTAGGTGGTGTGCAGCCTCAGTCCGAAACTGTATGGCGTCAGGCTAACAAGTACAAAGTGCCTCGTCTGGCTTTTGTAAATAAGATGGATCGTCAAGGCGCCAATTTCTTCAAGGTGGTCGAGCAAATGGCGACGCGTCTGCGCGCTAATCCTGTGCCTATCGTTGTGCCTATCGGTGCTGAAGAGAAGTTTGAGGGTGTGGTTGATCTGATCAAAATGCGTGCGATTTACTGGGATGACGCTTCTCAGGGCATGAAGTTTGACTATCGTGAAGATGAATAACTACCTCGAAAACGGCGAACTGACCGAAGAGGAAATTATTCTGGGTCTGCGCACTCGTACCATTGCCTGCGAAATTCAGCCTATGTTGTGCGGTTCGGCATTCAAGAATAAGGGTGTTCAGCGTATGCTGGACGCGGTTATTATGTTCATGCCTTCGCCAGTTGACATTCCTGATGTCAAGGGTGAGGACGAAGATGGTGAGCCGACAACCCGCAAGGCTGCTGACAGCGAGAGCTTCTCTGCGCTGGCATTCAAACTGATGACGGACCCGTTCGTAGGTCAATTGACTTTCGTGCGCGTCTATTCTGGCGTGCTTAAAAAAGGCGATACGGTTTATAACTCGGTTCGCGGCAAGAAGGAACGTATCGGACGTATCGTGCAGATGCATGCGAATGAACGCCTTGAAGTCGACGAGATTCTGGCGGGCGATATCGCTGCTTGTATCGGTCTGAAGGAAGTAACAACCGGCGAATCACTGTGTGATATCAACAATACGATCATTCTTGAGCGTATGGTATTTCCTGAGCCTGTGATTCACGTCGCGGTTGAGCCTAAGACCAAAGTCGATCAGGAAAAAATGGGTCTGGCGCTGGGACGTCTGGCGGCTGAAGATCCTTCTTTCCGTGTTCGTACCGATGAAGAATCGGGTCAGACGATCATGTCGGGTATGGGTGAATTGCACCTTGAAATTTTGGTTGATCGCATGAAGCGCGAATTTGGCGTGGAAGCGAACGTGGGCGCACCACAGGTTGCTTATCGTGAAGCGATTCGCAAGAAAGTCGAAGTTGAAGGCAAGTATGCCAAGCAAACGGGTGGTCGCGGTCAGTACGGTCACGTGTGGATTACCATGGAGCCAAATGAGCCAGGTAAGGGCTTCGAATTCATCGATGCAATCAAGGGCGGTACGGTTCCTCGTGAATATATTCCTGCGGTTGAAAAAGGCCTGCGTGAATCGTTACCAAGCGGCGTGTTGGCTGGCTTCCCGGTTGTGGATGTCAAGGTTACCCTGTTTGACGGTTCATACCACGATGTGGACTCGAACGAAAACGCCTTCAAGATGGCGGCTTCGATGGCGTTTAAGGAAGGTATGCGTAAAGCAAGTCCGGTTCTGCTTGAGCCAATGATGTCGGTTGAAGTTGAAACACCTGAAGATTACACTGGTACCGTGATGGGTGATTTGTCTTCGCGCCGCGGTATGGTTCAGGGCATGGACGACATGCTGGGTGGCGGCAAGTCGGTTAAGGCTGAGGTTCCATTGTCTGAAATGTTTGGTTATTCGACTTCGTTGCGTTCTGCAACTCAAGGTCGTGCAACTTACACGATGGAATTCAAGCATTACACCGAAGCGCCGAAGAATGTCGCTGAAGCAATCATGAACAAGAAGTAAGAAGCAGTTGCTAGACACTAGTCGCTGGTTGGCCTTGGGCCCACTGGCGATTAGGCGTTAATAAAACAGATAACTATTAGATAAAGGCGATAATCATGGCAAAAAGTAAATTTGAACGCACCAAGCCCCACGTGAACGTTGGCACGATTGGTCACGTCGATCACGGTAAGACGACGCTGACAGCGGCAATCACGATGGTGTTGTGCAAGAAGTTTGGTGGCGAAGCCAAGGCTTACGACCAGATCGATGCAGCACCGGAAGAAAAG
>JAPLQK010000106.1 GCA_026399735.1 Pseudomonadota bacterium | reverse complement strand
CCGAGCTGCTTCAAGCCATTGGCCACATATTCAAGCGCAGCGGCCCATTCAACTTCGATCCACTCTCCGCCTTGTTTGATCATCGGGCGAGTCAGACGCTCAGCCGAATTCAACCCTTCATAGCTGAACCTGTCCTTGTCTGAAATCCAGCACTCGTTGAGCGCTTCGTTCTCGACCGGCACAACGCGCACGACCTTACTGTCTTTTGTGTGAACGGCCAGATTAGCACCCAGACCATCGTGCGGACTGACCGATTTGCGGCGGGACAATTCCCATGAACGCGCGGTGTAGCGGAAGGGTTTGCTGGTCAGCGCACCGACCGGACACAGGTCGATCATGTTGCCGGACAATTCGGAATTCACCGAACTGTTCACAAAGCTCATAATCTGCGCCTGTTCGGACCGGTTCGCCATACCCAATTCCATCAGTCCTGCAATTTCCTGACCGAAACGCACGCAACGCGTACATTGGATGCAACGGCTCATTTCATTAGTCGAAATAAGCTCGCCGATCTGCTTGGGGACAACCACGCGTTTTTCTTCCGAGTATCGCGAAGCGCCGCCACCGTAACCCATCGCGACGTCCTGCAACTGACATTCGCCGCCCTGATCGCAGATCGGGCAGTCAAGTGGATGATTAATAAGCAAAAATTCCATCACGCCTTTTTGCGCCTTGACCGCCATATCGGAATGCGTATGCACTTTCATACCGTCGGATGCCGGTGTGGCACAGGCAGGCAGCGGCTTGGGCGCTTTTTCCACTTCAACCAGACACATCCGGCAGCTCGCTGCAATGGATAATTTCTTGTGGTAGCAAAAATGCGGGATGTAGACACCGGCCTTGTGCGCCGCATCCATCACCGTGGAACCGCGTTCGGTTTCGACTAATTTGCCATCAATTTCAATGTTGATCATTGCGCACCTAACCCGTCAGCTAAACCAAGCACCGCTTGTGTTCGATGTGATATTCAAATTCTGCCCTGAAATTCTTGAGCATGCCCTGTACCGGCCAAACGGCGGCTTCACCCAGCGCGCAGATGGTACGCCCGGCAATGTTTTCGCCTACGCTCAGCAACAAATCCAGATCCTCGGGGCGCCCCTGACCATGCTCAATCCGATGCACGATGCGATACAGCCAGCCAGTACCTTCACGGCATGGCGTACATTGGCCGCAGGACTCTTCATGATAAAAATAGGACAAGCGTTCCAGAGTTTTTACCATACAGACCGTTTCATCCATCACGATCACCGCGCCGCTGCCCAGACCCGAACCTGCCTTCTGTATCGAGTCATAATCCATGGTCAGATCCATCATCACGTGACCCGGCAAAATCGGCATCGAAGATCCCCCCGGAATGACCGCTTTGAGCGTATGCCCGTGGCGCACGCCGCCGGCCATTTCCAGCAGTTTGGCGAACGGCGTACCCATCGGCACTTCGAAATTACCGGGATTATTCACATGACCCGATACCGAAAACAACTTGGTGCCGCCGTTATTTGGTTTACCCAATTCCAGAAAAGCCTTACCACCGTTGTTGATGATGTAGGGGATGCTGGCAAATGTTTCGGTGTTATTGATCGTGGTCGGCTTGCCGTACAGTCCGAAGCTGGCCGGGAAAGGCGGCTTGAAGCGCGGCTGTCCCTTCTTGCCTTCGATGGATTCGAGCAACGCAGTTTCTTCGCCGCAGATGTAAGCGCCGTAACCTAAGTGATTGTGCAGATCGAAACTAAAATCCGTGCCGAGAATATTGTCGCCCAGAAAACCGGCCGCGCGAGCCAGTTCGCATGCCTCTTCCATGCGCTCGTAGGCCTGGAATATCTCGCCGTGAATATAGTTATAGCCGGTCTTCACATTCATGGTGTAAGCCGCAATCGCCATGCCTTCGATCAGCAGGTGCGGGTTATACAGCAGGATGTCCCAGTCCTTGCACGTTCCCGGCTCGCCTTCGTCTGAATTGCAAATAATGTACTTGTCGCCGGCGAAATTGCGCGGCATGAAACTCCACTTCAGTCCGGTCGGAAAACCCGCGCCACCGCGACCGCGCAGCGCTGACAACTTGACTTCGGCAATAATCGAATCAGGTGACATCTGCTCGGTCAGCACTTTGCGCAAAGCCTGATAACCCCCGACTTTCAGATAGTTTTCCAATGTCCACGGCTGGTCAAAATCCATCGTGGTTTGCGTGACCGGACCTCTCATGACTTATCCAATTCTGCCAGAATACAATCGATCTTTGCAGGCGTTAAGCGACCGCAGAGTTTCTTGTTGTTGATGGAAAGTATCGGCGCATCCTTGCAGGCGCCCATACACTCACCTTCACGCAAACCGTATTTTCCGTCAGCCGTCACTTCGCCCAGGCCGATGCCGATCTTGCTCTTCAGATACGCTAACGTATCCTCCACGCCGCACAAGGTGCAGGACAGATTGGTACATACGGTCAGCGTGGTTTTACCCATCGGCTTCAGGTTGTACATGTGGTAGAACGACGCGACCTCGTAAACGGCCATTTGCGGCATACCGAGAAAGACGGCGATGTCGGCCATGTCGTCAGTGGAAACCCAGCCTTTTTCGTCTTGCACGAAGCGCAACGCAGACATCACGGCTGACTGCCTCTGGTCGACTGGATATTTCTTCAACTCGCGGTTGATTTGATCTTGTATGTGTGCGGATAACATTATCGGTCTATCTCTCCAAAAACAATGTCCTGCGTACCGATGATGGTTACCACGTCGGCAATCATGTGACCGCGCGCCATTTCATCCAGCGCTGCCAGATGCGCAAAACCCGGCGCACGTATTTTCAAACGGTAGGGTTTATTGCCGCCATCGGATACCAGATAGATACCAAACTCACCCTTGGGATGTTCAACCGCTGCATACGCCTCACCTTCGGGCACATGCATTCCTTCGGTAAACAGCTTGAAGTGGTGAATCAATTCTTCCATATTCTGCTTCATCGACTCGCGAGCAGGCGGCGCATACTTGTGATTAGTTGTCATCACAGGCCCCGGATTGGCGCGCAACCAGGTGATGCACTGCTTGATGATGCGGTTGCTTTGTCGCATTTCTTCGACGCGCACCAGATAACGATCGTAGGAATCGCCGTTCACACCGACAGGAATATCGAAATCCATCTTATCGTATGCGGCATAAGGCTGTTTCTTACGCAAATCCCACTCGATCCCGGATCCTCGTAACATCGGACCTGTCATCCCCAGTGCCAATGCACGTTCCGGCGTCACGATACCGATGCCGACTGTACGCTGTTTCCAGATACGGTTATCCGTCAGCAGCGTTTCATATTCATCCACATAGGTCGGAAAACGGCGCGTGAAATCTTCCAGAAAATCGAGCAGGGAACCCTGACGGTTTTCATTCATCTTCTTGACCGCAGCCGCGTTATGAATTTTGGACGCTTCATACTGAGGCATAGTCTCAGGCAGATCGCGATATACGCCGCCGGGACGATAATAGGCGGCGTGCATACGTGCACCGGATACCGCCTCGTAGGCATCCATCAGATCTTCGCGTTCACGGAAGGTGTACAGGAACACGGTCATTGCGCCGATATCCAGACCGTGCGCGCCCAGCCACATCAGATGGTTCAAAATTCGCGTGATTTCGTCAAACATGGTGCGGATATATTGCGCGCGCAGCGGCACTTCGATTCCGGCCAGTTTTTCGATGGCCTGCACATAAGCGTGTTCGTTGCACAGCATGGACACATAATCGAGCCTGTCCATATACGGCACGGATTGCAGGAACGTCTTGTGCTCGGCCAGCTTTTCAGTCGCGCGATGCAACAATCCGATATGCGGGTCGGCACGCTGAATGACTTCGCCGTCGAGTTCCAGCACCAGTCGCAACACACCGTGCGCAGCAGGATGCTGCGGACCAAAATTCATCGTGTAATTCTTGATTTCAGGCATGATTACCTCGCACGAGATGAATTTCTGCGGAGGACATTTTAGACAAACCAACGCCCGCAGGGCGACCGTAGCTAAAATTCATCGTGTAATTCTTGGTTTCAGACATGAGCGCGTCCTTAATTACTAGCGTAGGTTTGTTCGCGAATGATGCGCGGGGTCACTTCTCTTGGCTCGACAGTGACAGGTTGATACACCACACGCTGCTGCTCAGGGTCATAACGCATTTCAACGTGACCTGACAACGGGAAATCCTTGCGGAACGGATTGCCGACAAAACCGTAGTCCGTCAGAATACGGCGCAGATCGGGGTGGCCGGTAAAAATTATTCCAAATAAATCAAAGGCTTCGCGCTCGAACCAGTTAGCTCCCGGCCAGATCGGCGTAACGGACGCCAGGACAGGAAAGTCATCCTCTTCAGCAAAAATTCGCACGCGCAGTCGGCGGTTATGCACAATCGACAGCAGCTGATAAACCGCCGCAAAGCGCCTGCCTTCCCATGCGCCGTCGGCGTATGCCGAATAATCCATACCGCACAAGTCGGTCATCTGGGAGAAGCGCATGTCTTCGGCATCGCGCAGCATCGTCAAAACCGGCAACATATCCGATGCACTGATGACAATGGTGACTTCACCCAGCCGCTCTTGCACGCTTAGCAACTGGTCGGTCAGCAGACTTTCCAGCGCTTCACGCAATGATTTTTTATCGGTCGTCATAAACTCACCCCTGGCGCGCGATGGTGTTGGTGCGCTTGATCTTGTTCTGCAATTGAATCAGACCAAACAACAAGGCTTCAGCGGTTGGCGGGCAACCCGGCACGTAGATATCGACAGGCACGATGCGATCACAACCGCGCACAACCGAATAGGAATAGTGATAGTAGCCGCCGCCATTTGCGCATGAACCCATGGAGATTACCCAGCGAGGCTCGGACATCTGATCGTAAACCTTGCGCAGCGCAGGTGCCATCTTGTTGCACAGCGTGCCCGCCACGATCATCACATCTGACTGACGGGGACTTGGGCGAAAAACGATACCGAACCTATCCAGATCGTAACGCGATGCGCCCGCCTGCATCATTTCAACCGCACAACAGGCCAGACCGAAAGTCATCGGCCAGAGCGAACCGGTACGCGTGTAATTGATAATGGTGTCGAGTGTCGTTGTGACGACGCCCTTCTCCAGAATGCCTTCTATTCCCATTCCAAGGCTCCCTTCATCCACTCATAGACAAAACCAACCACGAGGATAGCCAAAAAGATCATCATGGAAACATAACCGAACATGCCGATTTCCTTGAGCACGATCGCCCAGGGGAAAAGAAATGCAATTTCGAGATCAAACAGAATGAACAGAATAGCAACGAGGTAGTAACGCACGTCGAACTTCATACGCGCATCTTCAAAGGCCTCAAAGCCACATTCATAAGGGGACAGTTTTTTCGCATCAGGGCGATGCGGAGCCGCCAATCTGCCCAGCACAATCGGAACCACACCAATAGCCAACCCGACACAGATGAACAACAGTACCGGAAAATAGTTTTCCAACATTGAGCTTCCCCCCCTATGTACACGATTTGTGACCAACTCGTAGAGTTGAATCAAAATCGCCTTGTAATCGATTTCAGACTGCCAAGACGGCAGGCATCAACTTAAGTTTTTTATTTTATTTTTATTTTTTGCTGCTTTTAAAACTGCTGCAAATGAAAGACACTGATTAAAACCAGTTAATTGAAAGTATTAAGAATATTTATTAAAATTCCTCGAAATATCTATCAAAGCCCATCCACTCTGACCAACTTGGGTTTATTTTAACATCAAATCCATCGTTTTTTAACTTTGTAATTAATTTCTGTCAAAAATCTTACCCGCAGCCAGCAAAATCAACACTATCTGGCACACCGATGCAGGATATTCTTCATAGTCTGCGCACAACATAACAATATCACTGCAAACTCAGATCAAGCGGCTTCAGTGAGCATGCTCAGTATGAAGCGCACAACTGTGATTCGTCGTACCCTGCTCCACTTGCAGCGTACTGTGCCCGATAGAGAATTTCTCTTTCAACGTCTGCATGATGTCATCCATGAAGGCATCGCCGGGATATCCTTTCGGCATCACCAGATGAACCGTCAGTGCGCTCTCGGTCGTGCTCATGCCCCAGATGTGCAGATCGTGAATTTCTGTGACGCCGGCGCAGCCGCGCAGATAAGTTTCCAGCGCGACTGCATCGATATGCGCCGGAATGGCATTTAGCGCGAGATGCAATGAGTCACGCATCAGGCCCCATGTGCCCGCCACGATCACAGCGACGATCACCAGACTGACAACCGGATCAAGCCAGTAAATGCCGGTGAATATCATCAGCACACCGGCAATCACCACACCTGACGAGACGACTGCATCGGCCAGCATGTGCAGATAAGCCCCGCGAATGTTCAGGTCGTCATGACTACCCCGCACGAACAACCACGCCGACAAGCCGTTGATGACGATACCGACGCACGCCACCAGCATGACCGTCATGCCATCTACCGGGTGAGGTTGCGAAAAGCGATGTATCGCCTCCCACGCAATCGCGCCGCACGCCGCCATCAGAAACATGGCATTGGTTAACGCCGCCAGTATCGATGTGCTGCGCAAACCATAAGTAAAGCGGCCGCCCGGTGTTTTGCGCGCCAGAATCGACGCACCCAGGGTCAGCAACAGGCCCAGCACATCGGATAGATTATGGCCGGCATCTGCCATTAATGCAGTCGAACTTGCGATAATCCCATAAGCGAACTCGACGACGACAAAAACCGTATTCAGTGCAATGGCGATGAGAAATGCGCGACTGTTCGGATTGCCATGATGGTGATGATGCCCCCCGCAACTGTGATCATGTGACTGATGATGTGGCAACGTCTTCTTTCGTATCAAATTTTAATCAGGATTTGCAGTGAACCGGCAGAAAAGGGAGTTCTTTGCGGAAAATATCAAACCCCTGGCAGTTCGGTCTGACAGGGGGTATTTCAGAACCCGGGGTATTCGCGCGGCTTAAACCACGACGGCTTCTTCTTCAAATTCCAGCACTACTTTGCCATCTTTTACATCCACCGTGACATTGCCACCGTGCGCCAGACGACCGAACAGCAGTTCGTCGGCCAATGCACTGCGTATGCTGTCCTGGATCAGCCGCGCCATCGGACGTGCGCCCATCAGCGGATCGAAGCCTTTTTCAGCCAGATGATCCTTGAGCGCATCGGTAAACAGCGCCTCTACCTTTTTCTCGTGCAGCTGTTCTTCGAGCTGTATCAGGAACTTGTCCACCACGCGCAGGATGACATCCTTGTCCAGCGGATCGAACGACACAATGGCATCCAGCCGGTTGCGGAACTCCGGCGTGAACATGCGCTTGATATCCGCCATTTCATCCCCTGTAGACGAGGTCTTGGTAAATCCGATTTGCACCTTGTTCAAGGCTTCCGCGCCCGCGTTAGTGGTCATGATCACGACGACATTGCGGAAATCGGCTTTGCGCCCGTTGTTGTCGGTCAGCGTGCCGTGATCCATCACTTGCAGCAGAATATTAAAGATGTCCGGATGCGCCTTTTCAATCTCATCGAGCAACAGCACGCAATGCGGCTGTTTAGTGATTGCCTCGGTGAGCAATCCGCCCTGATCGTAACCGACATAGCCGGGTGGCGCGCCGATCAGACGAGAGACGGCGTGCCGCTCCATATATTCGGACATATCGAAGCGATGCAGCGGCATACCCATCGCAAAGGCCAACTGACGTGCCACTTCGGTCTTGCCCACACCGGTGGGTCCCGAGAACAGGAAGCTGCCGATCGGCTTTTGCGGATTGCCCAGACCGCTGCGCGACATCTTGATGGCGCGCGCCAAAGCGTCAATCGCCTTGTTCTGACCGAATACCGTGGCTTTCAGGTCCCGATCCAGATTCTTCAGTGCATTGCGGTCATCGTGAGATACGGTGCGGGTCGGGATGCGTGCGATTTTGGCGATGATCTCTTCGATCTCGTGCTTACCGACAATTTTCTTTTGCTTTGATTTCGGCAAGATGCGCTGCGCAGCACCCGCTTCATCCAGTACATCGATCGCCTTGTCCGGCAAATGACGATCGTTGATGAAACGCGCGGACAACTCGGCGGCACTGGTGATCGCGGCGGCGCTGAACTTGATGCTGTGGTGTTCTTCAAAGCGCGATTTCAGGCCTTTCAGTATCTCGATGGTCTGTTCAACGGAAGGTTCAGGCACATCGACCTTCTGGAAGCGGCGCGACAACGCGGAATCCTTCTCGAAAATGCTGCGATATTCCTGATAGGTAGTCGCCCCGATGCACTTCAACGCGCCGCTCGATAATGCAGGTTTGAGCAAATTTGAAGCATCCATCGTACCGCCTGAGGCCGAACCCGCACCGATCAGGGTGTGGATCTCATCGATAAACAGTACCGCATTCGGGGCTTCTTTCAACTCCTTCAGCACCGCTTTGAGGCGCTGCTCGAAGTCGCCGCGATATTTCGTTCCGGCCAGCAATGCGCCCATGTCCAGTGAATAGACATGGGCATCTTTCAGGATATCGGGTACGTTGTCTTCGACGATCCGGCGCGCCAAACCCTCGGCGATGGCCGTTTTTCCTACCCCCGCTTCGCCCACCAGCAGCGGATTATTCTTGCGACGGCGACACAGAGTCTGAATGACGCGCTCCAGCTCCGCTTCGCGCCCGATCAGCGGGTCAATCTGACCGGCTAACGCCTGCGCATTGAGATCTACCGTGTACTGTTTCAGCACGCCCGTATCAGCGGCCGGTTGTTCAATTGCAAGTTCAGGTGCGCTGGTCTGAGTTTCCTTGGCCGTACCGTGAACGATGTAGTTCACCACATCGAGGCGATTGACGTTGCGTTGCGTCAGGAAATGCACCGCATGAGAATCTTTTTCGCCAAACAGCGCAGCGAGAATATTCGCACCCGATATTTCCTTTTTATTGGCGGACTGCGCGTGCAGAATGGCGCGCTGAATAACGCGCTGAAACCCGAGCGTGGGTTGCGTATCCATATCGGTGTTTCCCGGGACAACCGGCGTGTTGCTGTCGATGAACTCGGTGACGACCTGACGCAATTCTTCGACATCCGCGTGACAGGCGCGCAGCACTTGCGCTGCCGAGGCATTATCGAGCATGGCGAGCAGCAAATGCTCGACGGTGATGAATTCGTGACGTTTCTGGCGAGCTTCGACAAAAGCAAGGTGCAAACTAACTTCCAGGTCTTGAGCAATCATTTCAAATTTCCTCCATGCTGCATCGTAGTGGATGCCCGCTTTGTTGCGCAAATTCGGTCACCTGGGTAACGCGGGTTTCGGCTACATCGCGCGTATATATTCCGCAAACAGCCGATCCTTCGTTGTGTATCTGAAGCATAAGTTGCTGTGCTCGCTCGCTGTTAACAGCAAAAAAACGCTGCAACACCTCAATGACAAACTCCATCGTGGTGTAATCGTCGTTGAATAAAATCACCTTGTACATGCCGGGCGGTTTCGTTCTGGCGCGTTCCGGGGCAAGTACCGTATTACTGTCATTTTGTTTGGACATTGGGTTATTCTGACATCGAACAAGGCTGATAAGCTCAACGATTAGCGATGCTTTTTCCAGTCTGTTCCGTAAATTAGAATTAACTGTTTGACAAAGGCCGTCAAACGAGAGTTAAATACAATCTGGTGTTTGATTCAAAGTATCTGCAGTACTGGTTTTGCCGTGTGCGATCTTAGATTCAAACAGTTTTGCGGGGGGCCCCGTTTTTTTAGTTAAGGAAGTTATCACATGGCAACTGGTACAGTTAAATGGTTCAACGATGCAAAAGGTTTTGGTTTCATTACGCCTGATGACGGCAGCGAAGACCTGTTTGCGCACTTCTCCGCAATCAATATGAGCGGTTTCAAGTCCCTCAAAGAAGGCCAAAAAGTCACCTTTGAAGTTGTAAAAGGCCCTAAGGGCAATCAAGCTTCCAACATCCAGGCGCCTTAGTCGGCATCTGATTGTTTAAAAGCCCGTTACGAAAGTAGCGGGCTTTTTTGTTGATTTATGCAATTGAATCCAGCGCTGCATTCAAGGTACTGCTGGGTCTCATGGCCTTTGAAGTCTTCGCAAAATCGGGATGATAATACCCGCCCATATCTACAGGCTTTCCCTGGGCTGCAATCAGTTCGGCATTGATTTTTTCCTCGTTATCCGTCAGTGTTTTCGCAAGCGGCGTGAAACGCGCCCGAATATCCGGATCTTTGGTTTGCGCTGCCAGCGCCTGCGCCCAATACAGCGCGAGGTAGAAATGGCTGCCGCGGTTGTCAAGTTCACCCACACGGCGTGCCGGGGACCGGTTGTTTTCCAGAATCCGGCCGTTGGCCACGTCCAGCGTTTCGGCCAGCACCTCGGCCTTCGCGTTGTTATATTTCTGTGCCAGATGCTCCAGCGATGCGCCAAGGGCTAAAAACTCACCCAATGAATCCCAGCGCAAATAACCTTCCTGCCGAAACTGCTGGACATGCTTAGGGGCAGAGCCGCCGGCACCGGTTTCGAACAGGCCGCCGCCGCTCATCAGCGGCACGATGGATAACATTTTGGCGCTGGTACCCAGTTCAAGAATCGGAAACAGGTCGGTGAGATAATCGCGCAGCACGTTACCGGTGACGGAGATGGTATCCAGTCCGCTGCGGATGCGGTCTATCGAGAACCCAATTGCCTCTTCGGGCGCCATGATACGAATCTCCATCCCGGCTGTATCGTGATCCTTCAGATAGCGCTCCACTTTTTGAATGATCTGTGCGTCGTGCGCCCGGTTTTTGTCCAACCAGAAAACAGCAGGCGTGCCGGTTGCCCGCACGCGCGATACCGCCAGCTTCACCCAGTCCTGAACAGGCGCATCTTTCACCTGACACATGCGGAAGATATCGCCTTCCTCAACCGGCTGTTCCAGCAACGTATAACCCGCAGCGTCCACTACGCGAACCGTGCCGCTCCCGCTCATTTGAAAGGTCTTGTCGTGAGAGCCGTATTCCTCGGCCTGCTGCGCCATCAGGCCGACATTCGGCACGCTGCCCATGGTCGCAGGATCGTATGCGCCGTGTTTCTTGCAGTCGTCGATGACAACCTGATAAATACGGGCATAGCAGCGGTCGGGGATCATCGCACAGGTATCGTGCAACTTGCCGTCCACGCCCCACATCTTGCCTGAATCGCGAATCATCGCCGGCATCGAAGCATCGACAATCACATCGCTGGGCACATGCAGGTTCGTGATGCCCTTGTCTGAATTCACCATCGCCAGCTCAGGACGCGTCGCATAGGTCGCCTGAATATCCGCTTCGATCTCAGCCCGCTGAACATCCGGCAACTTCGCGATCTTAGCCAGCAGATCACCCAAACCGTTGTTGACATTGACACCCAATTCCCTGATGACCTCAGCGTGCTTTTCAAAAACATCCTTGAAATAAACGGTCACAGCATGGCCGAACATGATTGGATCGGAAACCTTCATCATGGTGGCTTTGAGATGCAATGACAACAGCACGCCCTGTTTTCTGGCGTCTTCTATCTGCTCCTCGTAGAAATCGCGCAAGGCGCGACGGCTCATCACCGCAGCGTCAATGATCTCATCCGCCAGCAAGGTCACTTTTTCTTTCAGTACCGTCGTCTTGCCATCACTGCCTGCGAACTCGATGCGCACGGCGCAGGCGTCAGAAACCGTGACTGATTTTTCGCTGCCATAGAAATCATCTGCATCCATGTGTGCCACATGAGTTTTGGAGTCACGGCTCCAGGCACCCATCTTGTGCGGATTTTTTTGTGCGAACTGTTTGACTGAAAGCGCTGCGCGGCGGTCCGAATTGCCTTCACGCAGCACCGGGTTGACGGCGCTCCCCAAAACTTTGCCGTAGCGAGCCCTGATCGCTTTTTCTGCATCGTTTTTAACCTCGTCAGGATAATCAGGAATGTTGAAACCCTGCGACTGCAACTCCGCAATCGCCGCTTTCAATTGCGGCGGAGTTGCGCTGATGTTCGGCAGCTTAATGATGTTGGCCTCGGGTTCGAGCGCAAGCTTGCCCAATTCGCTCAGTTCATCGGCGACTTTCTGGCTCGCCGTCAGATTTTCCGGAAAATTCGCGAGGATACGGCCTGCCAGAGAAATGTCCCGCGTCTCGACGGTAACGCCTGCCGCTTTGGTGAAGGCTTGTACGATAGGAAGCAAAGAATAAGTTGCCAGTGCCGGCGCTTCATCGACCATGGTGTAAATAATTTTATGACTTGTCATATTTCTCTCTGTTAGTGAGTGTTCATCCATAAGCCGCTTACTCCCTGCGGACGGAGCCATTCGCATGGTTTAACGCTGGCACAAGGTATAACGCGGTAAAATAGCAACTTAAAATAGATTGGAATATCCATGGGACGCATTTTGCTGTTCAACAAACCGTTTGGCGTCATCTGCCAGTTCAGCAGCGATGGCATGCATCCGACGCTGGCAGATTATATTCCTCTTCCCGAATTTTATCCCGCCGGTCGACTGGACACGGACAGCGAAGGATTGCTGGTTTTAACTGACGACGGCCAGTTGCAACACCGCATCACCGACCCCAAACACAAGCTGCCCAAGACCTATCTGGTGCAGGTGGAAGGTGTGCCGGATGAGACGGCGCTTGAAAAACTGCGCAGCGGGGTCAAGCTGTCGGACTTCACCACCCGGCCTGCCGGCGTACAGTTAATTGATGAACCTGTTAACCTTTGGCCTCGCAATCCGCCGATCCGTGAGCGCCGCGCCATTCCCACCCGCTGGCTGGAATTGACCATCAGCGAGGGCAAAAATCGTCAGGTGCGCCGCATGACGGCAGCCGTCGGCCTGCCCACGCTACGCTTGGTCCGTTACCGTATCGGCGACTGGACGCTGGACGGATTGGAACAGGGAAAATGGCGACTGATGTAAAAACACAATATAATCAATAAGATGGATAATATAATGGACAATGTTTCAATTGCTGATGCGCAACGACTATTGGATGCGCACCCTGACTTCAAACTCATTCGTCGCATCCTGCCACGCACCGTATTCAACGAACATCAGGGACAGAAGCTGTCTCGCGGCGTGGTGGTAGATACCGAGACGACCGGCGTTGACCCTGACAAGGATGCAATTATCGAACTGGGCATGATTTTGTTCGAGTTTGATCCCCAAACAGGTCAGGCTTACCGCGTGCTGAATACATTCGACCAACTGGAAGACCCGGGCTTTCCTGTGCCGCCTGAATCGACCGAGGTGCACGGCATCACCGATGAAATGGTCAAAGGTGCGCGCATCGACGATGACAGCGTGGCGCAGTTTCTGGCAGGCGTGAGTCTGGTGATTGCGCATAACGCAAAGTTTGACCGCGTCTTCCTTGAAAAACGCCTGGCCCTGTTTGAATCGCTGCCCTGGGGATGTTCCTTTGCTCAGGTTGACTGGCGCGGCGAAGGCATCGGTTCGGCGAAGCTGGATTATATCGCTTACCAATATGGTTTTTTCTATGAGGCGCATCGTGCCGAGGGAGACTGCTTTGCCTTGCTGGAAATATTGCAGCAGCCGCTGCCAAAATCAGGCAATCTGGTTCTGACCTCCATCCTGAGCAGTTTGTCACAGAAAAGTTATCAGATTTTCGCGACCGGATCGCCTTTTGAAACCAAGGATATGCTCAAATCGCGCGGTTACCGGTGGGATGGTGTCAAAAAATGCTGGCACACCACGGTGGCCGGTGACGATGCGATCAAAGCTGAAGTGAGCTGGTTAAAAAACAGTGTTTACAGTGGCAAAAGCGCCAGGGTCGAAATTGAAGTGCACAACTGCCTGACCCGTTTCTCAAACCGGACGGGGAATCGGGCCATCAAAGAAATATAAACTCGGCACGCCCGGGAGCCTGTCGGGCTCCTTACTGAGATTGCCGCTGACAGGGGTTGCTGATATGCTCACGCCCTTAACTATCCCGGAGTACGTCTTCCATGAAAGCATTACTGATTGCCTGTATGTTCTTTTTGACCACACTCGCCTTTGCCGGCGAGAATGCGGCGCCTCACGCCCTGCCCTCGGTTAAGGGCGAGGTTCTTGAAGTTCGTGATGTCGAAAGTTATACCTACCTTCGCCTCAAGACCAGCGAGGGCGAAACATGGGCTGCAGTCGGCAAGACACCGGTCAAAAAAGGCGCTCTGGTCACGATTGAAAATGCAATGGTCATGAATAACTTCGAAAGTAAATCGCTGAAGAAGACGTTCAAGACGATTCTTTTCGGCACACTGGCCGCAACGCCTGCAGCAATGCCTGCCGCAGCACATGCCGCCAAGGCCGTGGACACCAGCAATATCAAGGTTGCCAAGGCTGCCGGCGCAGACGCCAGAACCGTCGCTGAAATCGTGACGCATGCTGCGGAATTGAAGGATAAGCCGGTTCTGCTCAGCGGCAAGATCGTCAAGTACAACCCGGGGATCATGGGGAAAAACTGGATTCATCTGCGCGACGGTTCGGGCACTGAATCCAACAACGACATTCTTGTGACGACTAAGGATGATGCGAAACTTGGCGATGTCGTGACGGTGAAAGGCACGGTTCGCAATGACAAAGATTTCGGTTCAGGCTATTCCTACAAGGTACTCATCGAAGAAGCGACAATACAGAAGTAAATGACAAGGCGGCGGATTCTCAATCTGCCGCTTTCAGTCAGCCCAGCTGCAAGAAAAAATATCTATGCACACAAAGAATGCCGACCCGGCAGATGGCGTCATGTGCCATTGCAGCGGCACCCGGCGGAGCAATATTCAAAGCCTGTTCGAGCAAGGTTTTGATATCGATGCCATTTCCAGATGGACCGGTGCGCTCTCGGGCTGTGGTGGCTGCGAATGGGATGTTGCACAGTTCCTGAAGGATCTCGCCGAACAGCAGAACAATCGCCTGCAAGACAGCCAGCTAAAACCCGCGCACTAAAAACATATCTATTTGAATTTAAATGATATTTTCAATATATCGCGATTCTTTGCGTCTTAGCGTGAAGATTCGGCGTCCTGTTCAAACGACTGCACCTCCAGTAACTGCTTGATCACAGCACCTGCCAGCATGTAGCCGAACAGCGGCGGCATGTAGCTGATGGTGCCGTTTACCGCGCGCGGACGGCCTTGCATCGTTGGCTGCGGCGGCAGCGGCGGGCGAGGATGCTCATCGGAAAACACCGTGAGGATGCCGCGACGGATTCCGTGGTGTTTCAGCAACAGTTTGCGCATCTGACGTGCTAACGGGCACATTTCGGTATTGCTGATATCGGCCAGTTTGATGCAAGCCGGATCCAGACGATTGCCGGCGCCCATGCTGGATGCGATCCTCAAACCTTGCATATAACTCTCCGCCACCAACGCCACCTTGCAGGATAAAGAATCAATACAATCAATCACATAGTCGCAATCGCCAGGCAACAGATCCTTGACATTGTCGATCGTCAGAAACACTTTTTTCAGCGTCACCTGGCAATCGGGATTGATGTCCGCGATACGCGCGCGCATGATTTCCGCCTTGGATTGCCCGACAGTGGACAGCAGCGCCGGCAATTGGCGATTGATGTTGCTGGTGACCACCACATCGTGATCGAGCAGGGTCAGTCGTCCGACCCCGGCGCGCGCCAGCGCCTCGGTACAATAAGAACCTACTCCGCCCAGACCTGCAACAAACACATGACAAGCGGCAAGACGGGCAACCCCTTTATCGCCGATCAGGATTTGAGTACGTTCAAATTGGGGCGGGATTGTATTTTTCATGCGATGCCTGAAGGTAAGGTGATTTGTCGCTGATTTTAACATGAGCGGATCGTACAAAACCCCGCCGGCACGTCACGATGGCCAATTGATGCCGAAATCGTGTCCAGACGCAGCAATCGCCTCGCGCATAAGCACACTGGACGAGTTGCTCAGTCGCGCGGATAAGTGTTTATATGCGGCAAAACAGCCAGGACGAAATCAAAAAATTTCGAATAAAATTTAAATAATTTTCAACTCATTGTTTTTTAATAAAAAAATATGTTTAAAAAAGCCTAAAGATTTTTCAAGTGGGGCCGATAACTGTTCATGAGTGTGAGATTGACCCCTCGCAATCCACGTTCTGCATGGTTCTCCGGTTCGCTCGCGATCCGGAGTTTCATGCTTTGTAGGCAATCTTCCTACATTTCACATGCTCATTCCCCTGCAATAAAATCAGCCTATTTCCTATTTGATTTTTTTCTTCCATTCACGCAGAATACGCCTATTGAAATTGGATGTTTAATTTCATGATGTTAGCAGTGGTTTTTAAATAAAAAGGTTAGCGTTCTGGATTTGAAATAAGGGGATAATTATGAACACCATGCAATTGCAAGAAGGTATTCGCGACATCAACTTGACCTATCTGATGCTGGCTCAGCAAATGGTAAAACAAGACAAATCGGCTGCAATTTTCCGCTTAGGATTAAGTCAGGAATTGATTGATTTAATTGGCGGACTGACACCAGCCCAGATCATCAAGATGGCGAGTTGCAACATGATGTTGTGCAGCTTTCGCTTCGATGAAAATATCCTGCTGAATATGGTCACCGATTACAGCAAGAGCCGTATGATGGCGCAAATGCACGCGGCTATTTTAATGTCTTCACAACCTGTCGAAGAAATAGCTTAGCCAATCGCTTTCAGGGGAAGCCGTGGCAATTAAAACCGTTCTGGGCGAGACGCAGCAGGTCAAGATCGCCACCGATCTGATTGAAATGGGTGCTCGCCTGCAAGTACTGCAAGAGGAAACCAGCCTCAGTCGTGAACGCCTGCTTAAACTCTACAAGGAAGTCAAAGGCGAGTCGCCCTCCAAAGGCATGCTGCCTTATTCGACCGACTGGTTTATCAGCTGGCAACCCAATATTCATTCATCGCTGTTCATGGGAATTTACCAGTTTCTGGTTAAAAATGCCGGAACCGACGGTGTGCATGCGCTAATCACCGCCTATCGCTTATATCTGGATCAGGTGCAAGGCATCGAAGGCGGCGAAGTGGTACTGAGTATCACGCGTGCCTGGTTTCTGGTCCGATTCTTCAAGGCCGGCATGATGCAACTGGTACCATGTCGTGAATGTACCGGACAGTTTGTCACGCACACCAATGAATTACACAGCCATTATGTGTGCGGCATCTGCCACCCTCCTGCACGAGCCGGAAAAACCAACTCAAAAACCAAACTATTGCAGCCCGTCGGCTAGCGTTCCTGAGCGCATCTGCCGCAAATTTCGCTGCCACCAGCGCACGGCTGACTCCGGCGGCTATGGCTTGCAGCCCTCCCCCCGCTTCATTTATTGAAAAATTCAAAAAAAAACCGCACACAGTGCAATCTGACATCACCCGTTGCGCTGATTTGTTTTAGAATGCGATGGCAGAAATAAAACTTAGGAGTGCTGCATGTTAGTTATCGTAGGCTATATCGTTGTATGTGGTTCAGTGTTCGGTGGTTTTGCCATGGCCGGCGGTCATCTGGGTGCGTTGTGGCAGCCGCTTGAGTTATTGATGATTTTCGGCGGTGCGATAGGTGCATTCTTCGTTGGCAATAACATGGGCGCCATCAAGGCCACCCTGAAAGATCTGCCTTCTCTTTTGAAGGGTTCAAAGTATTCAAAAGATACCTACATGGAACTGATGGCCTTGTTGTACGAATTGCTGACTAAAGTCCGCAAGGAAGGGTTGATGTCGATTGAAAACGACGTCGAAAAACCTGAAGAAAGCCCGGTTTTTTCAAAATATCCCAAGATTGTATCCGACCATCATGTGGTCGAATTCATTACGGATTATCTGCGCATCATGGTCAGCGGCAATCTCAATGCGATGGAGATTGAAAACCTGATGGATGTCGAACTTGAAACCCATCATCACGAAGCCATGGTCTCATCCCACGTGATTGCCAAACTAGGAGACGGTTTACCGGCTTTCGGTATTGTCGCGGCGGTGATGGGTGTGGTGCATACCATGGAGTCGGTCGGTATGCCACCGGCTGAATTGGGCATGCTGATCGCGTATTTTGCTGGCCTATGGCTTTGTAGGACCGCTTTCCAGCTTGCTTGAGCAAAAGGCGGAAGAAGGCGGAAAAATATTCCAGACCGTCAAGGTGACGCTGCTGGCTAACCTTAACGGTTACGCACCTGCGATGGCGGTTGAATTTGGCCGTAAGGCGCTCAGCTCTACCGATCGTCCGGGCTTTGCTGAACTGGAAGAACACGTCAAACAAAAACGCTAAAAGACCGTGAGTAGCGAGTAGCTACCAACTAACAGTTACTTACCACTTACTACTAACCACTCACAACTAAAAGACATGGCTGAGGACAAAAACAAAAGACCCATTGTTATCAAACGCATCAAGAAGGTGGCTGGAGGCCACCATGGTGGTGCGTGGAAGATCGCCTATGCCGACTTCGTCACAGCAATGATGGCTTTTTTCCTGTTGATGTGGTTGCTGGGTTCGACGGCCAAAGGCGATTTGCAGGGTATTTCCCAGTATTTCAAAACGCCGCTCAAGGTCGCCTTGCAAGGCGGTTCAGGCAGTGGCGACAGCTCCAGCGTGATCAAGGGTGGCGGGACAGATTTGACGCGCACCACAGGTCAGGTGAGAAAAGGCGATGTCGCTTCCGACAAAATCATCATCAACGTTAAAGAAACAACCCAGGATGCCTTACGTATTGAGCGTGAAAAAGAGTTAGTCAAACTCAAGGAATTGAAGGCCACGCTTGAAAAAGCCATCGACAACAACGAAAAACTCAAGCAATTCAAGAATCAGATTTTGCTTGATATCACCACCGAAGGCCTGCGCATTCAAATTGTAGATGAAAAAAATCGACCTATGTTTCAGAGTGGTCGTGCCCAGCTTGA
>JAPLQK010000039.1 GCA_026399735.1 Pseudomonadota bacterium | reverse complement strand
GCGATTGAGGAGCGCGGCACGATCAGTATCCGCACCGGACGACAAGATGAGTCCGTCTGGGTGGAGATTGCCGATACCGGCAAGGGAATCGCACCCGAACATCTGAAGAAGATCTTCGATCCGTTTTTCACCACCAAGCCTATCGGGCAGGGCACCGGGCTGGGCTTGTCGCTGTCTTACGGGATTGTGCAGAAACATCACGGACGAATCGAAGTGAACAGCGAGGTTGGCCGTGGCACAACCTTCCGTATCTGGCTGCCGGTAAAACAGGTCGCAAAAAGTTGATGGGTGCAAAAAATGAAACTAATTGAACGGCAAAGCAGGATTGACAGCGTTTGCCGGCAAACCCACCGGTTCGCTGCCGGGCGTGCATTATGGGTTCCATGCATAGCCGAACCATGATGATCACACCCTCTGTGGAGCAGAAAAATATGCATCGGCTGCTGCAACGTCAGATCAGGCGCTTCCTTGGAGAGGATGCAGAACAGACGCCCGAGCTTGCGGCGTTTCTGAGCTCAGTGGATGAGGCATACAACAGTGCCGATGCCGAGCACCTGATGATTGAGCGGTCGCTTTGCCTGATGTCGAAAGAGTTGACTGAAGCGAATGCTGTGCTGCGCAATGAACTGGCAGAGCGTCAGCGTACAGAATTGGCACTGAAGAAAGAGAAGGAAGAGCAGCGCTATCTGATCGGCCAGCTGGAAGAAGCGCAGAGCCATTTGTTGCAATCTGAAAAGATGGCTTCGATCGGTCAGTTGGCGGCCGGCGTTGCCCACGAAATTAACAATCCGATCGGTTATGTCTATTCTAATTTGGCTATGCTGGAGAAATATGTGCATGACAGCTTCGCTATGCTCGACCAGTATGAGCTTGCGGAGGGGGTAATCACTGATGTCGATGTGCGGACCCACCTCAAAAATACCCGTGACAGGCTGGACATCGCTTTCATCAAGCAAGACCTGAGCGCCTTGATGACTGAGTCGAAGGAGGGCATTACGCGCGTCAAGACGATCGTGCAGAACCTGAAAGATTTCTCGCATGTGGATATTCTGGACGAATGGCAGCTGGTCAACCTGCATAGCGGGATAGAAAGCACTTTGAATATCGTCAACAACGAGATCAAGTACAAGGCTGAGGTCGTCAGGGAGTACGGCGATTTGCCTTTCGTTGAGTGTTTGTCTTCGCAGATTAATCAGGTGTTCATGAATTTGCTGGTAAACGCCGCCCACGCGATCGAGGAGCGCGGCACAATCAGTATCCGCACAGGACAACAAGGCGATGAAGTATGGGTAGAAATTGCCGATACCGGCAGCGGTATCGCCCCGGAGCACCTGAAGAAGATATTTGATCCGTTTTTTACCACCAAGCCGATCGGCAAAGGGACCGGGCTGGGATTGTCGTTATCCTACGGCATCATTCAGAAACATCACGGCAGGATCGATGTGAACAGCATCGTCGGCAAAGGCACGACTTTTCGGGTATGGTTGCCAATCAGGCAGGGGGTCGCCCTGCATGAACCGGACTATGAAATATGAGCAACATTTGTGAACTGAGGCAGGTATGAGTGAAATCGCTATAGATGATATGCGCGCGTTCAGGGAGGCGCTGGATCAACACGCCATTGTCAGTATCGCTGACGCGGGCGGTAATATCACTTACGTGAACGACAAGTTCTGCCAGATCAGCAAATACTCGCGAGATGAACTGATCGGTAGAAATCACCGTTTGCTCAAGTCGGGCATGCATGATGCACGATTTTTCGATGATCTGTGGCTGACTATTTCCAGCGGACGAACATGGCAGGGCGAGGTGTGCAACCGCAGCAAGGATGGCGGACTGTACTGGGTCGAAACCACCATCGTGCCCGGTCTGGACGAGAACGGCCTGCCCTGTCGATACGTTTCGATGCGCACAGAAATCACCCGGATCAAACAAGCCGAAGCAGCGCTGGCTCAAAGCAAAGCGGAGTTGGAAATGCGTGTCAGGAGCAGAACCGTCGAGCTGGAACAGACCAAGCACAAGTTGGAAGTCGATGCGCTGGCACGCAAACAGCTCATCAATAAACTGGTCTACTTCAAGAGTGTGCTGGACCAGTCACAGGAAGCTATTTTTATCTTCGATGCGGATAGTTTGCGTATGATTTATTTGAATCATAGTGCCGAGACCGGGTTGGGGTTCGGTAAGGACGAATTGATGCAAATGCCTTTGCCGCAACTCGATGAGCGCATGTCTTATCTCGCGAGCGCCGAGATGGTGGCTTCACTGCGCGCCAATGGCAATGAAGACATCGCTTTGGATACCGAGTATCAGCGTAAGGATGGCGGCAGGTTTCCCGTGGAGCTTATCCTGAAACTGGTGACGGGTAATGACGGCAAACAGGTGCTGATCACGGTGGTGCGCAACATCGTGGGACGCAAGGATGCCTATCAGGATCAGCGTAAAAATTATGAGGCGATGCAGACATTGAATCGCGAACTGGAAGAGGCGCAAAATCATCTGATGCAATCGGATAAGATGGCTTCGATCGGCCAATTGGCGGCGGGCGTGGCGCACGAAATCAACAATCCGATCGGTTACGTTTATTCCAATTTGGGTACGCTGGAAAAATACGTGCAGGATACCTTCGCGATGCTGGCAATGTATGAACAGGCGGAAGGGTCGATTGCCGATGCCGAAGTGCGTGAGAAGCTCAAAGCGGCAAGAGATAAACTGGATATCGCCTTTCTCAAGGAAGATTTGAGTGCGTTGATGAATGAATCGAAAGACGGTATCACCCGGGTCAAGCAGATCGTGCAGAACCTGAAGGACTTTTCTCATGTGGATGCCACCGACGAGTGGCAATACGCCGATCTGCACCAGGGGCTGGACAGTACGTTGAACATTGTCAGCAACGAGATCAAGTACAAGGCCGATGTGGTCAGGGAATACGGCGATTTGCCGGAAGTGGAATGTTTGTCCTCGCAGCTCAACCAGGTGTTCATGAATCTGCTGGTGAATGCTTCGCATGCGATCGAGGAGCGCGGCACGGTCACGATTCGTACCGGACGGCAGGGGGATGAAGTATGGGTGGAGATTGCCGATTCCGGCAAGGGGATCGCCCCGGAGCATCTTAAAAAGATTTTCGACCCGTTTTTTACCACCAAGCCGATCGGTAAGGGGACGGGGTTGGGCTTGTCGCTGTCCTACGGTATTTTGCAGAAGCATCACGGGCGGATCGAGGTAGAGAGCGAAGTCGGTAAAGGTACAACTTTCCGGGTGTGGCTGCCCGTCAGGCAGCCAGTGCTGGCATAGGCAATGAACGACTACAGGAGATGTACATGAGTGAGACTATACCGGAAACGCCTGCAACGATACTGTTTGTCGATGACGAGGCGAACATTTTGTCATCGCTGAAACGGTTGTTCCGCCCCTTTGGCTATCGCATCTTCACGGCTGAAGGCGGCGCGCAAGGGCTGGAGATACTGGCGCGTGAAAGTGTCGATCTGGTGGTCTCGGATATGCGCATGCCTGAAATGAACGGCGCGCAGTTCCTTGAAAAAGTCCGGCAGCAGTGGCCGGAGACCGTACGCATTCTGCTGACGGGGTATGCGGAAATCGGTGCGACCATCGATGCAATTAACAAGGGGCAAATTTATCGTTATGTATCAAAGCCTTGGGAGGATAACGATATCACGCTGACCGTCAGGCAGGCGCTGCAGCAGAAGATGCTGGAGCGCGAGAAACAGCGGTTGGAAGCGTTGACGCACAGGCAGAATGAGGAGCTTAAAGACCTGAATACCCATCTGGAAGAGAAGGTGCTGGACCGCACCAGGGCACTGAACGAGACGATGCAGTCTCTCGATGTCGCCTACGAAAAACTGAAGAAGAGCTTCATCACCTCGGTGCGCGTTTTTTCCAACCTGATCGAGATGCGTAACCCCAGCAAGTCGGGACATTCGCGAAGGGTTGCCGAACTTGCCCGTACGCTTGCGCAAAAAATGGACATGACAGCGGCAGAGGTGCAGGACGTATTCATCGCAGGCTTACTGCTCGATGTTGGCAAGATCGGCCTGCCGGATCGCCTGCTGGACAGGTCATTCAACACCTTGAGTTTCGATGAACGTTCCGAGGTGGTCAAGTATCCAGTCAAGGGAGAGAGGGCCTTGATGGCACTTGAACAACTGCAGGGTGCTGCAAAGCTGATCCGCAGCCACCGGGAACACTTTGACGGGAGCGGTTATCCGGAGCATCTGTCCGGCCTGTCGATTCCACTGGGCGCGCGTATTCTGGCTGTTGCTGAGGATTACGACACCGCCATGATGGGCAGCAGTTATGCAAAACCCTTGAAACCGGAACAAGCACAATTGCTGATTCAGGACGGAAAATCCAGGCGTTATGATCCTTCAGTGCTGGATGCTTTTCTGAGTGAACTGTGCAAGGTCAGTGCCGCAGCGGAGAACAGTTCAGAATTGACCTTGCGTAGCGGGCAGGTGATACCGGGCATGGTGCTCTCGCGGGATTTGATGACGGGAAGCGGCGATATATTGCTGGCGAAAGAACATGTGCTGGACGAGCGTATCATCGAACAGATCAGGGGATTCGAGCGAATGGAAGACCACCCGCTCACGCTCCATGTTCATATCTCCAAATAAGGCAGACTGGCGATAAGCTTTAAGCAAGTATCTGTTGTCGGGTGTAGACTGACGTCAGTGTTTTCACGGGAAGGTTGCTAAATGAAAATGAACGTTATTGTGGTCGACGATACACCGATCAATGTCACGCTGATCTCTCATCTGATACGCAAGATTGACGACTGTGTGCCAGTTGAATTTACTGATCCGCAAAAGGGATTAGCATGGTGTCTGGCGCAAGTCCCGGATCTAATCATTGTCGATTATATGATGCCTGAACTGGATGGAATCGAGTTTGTCAGGCAGTTCCGCGCATGCCCTGGGCGCGAAGATATTCCGGTACTGATGGTAACGGCCAATGATCAGATCGAAGTTCGCCATCAGGCACTTGAAGCGGGTGCGAATGACTTCCTGACCAAGCCGATTGATAAGGCCGAATTCATGGCCCGCACGCGCAACATGCTGTCGCTGCGGCGCAGCCAGCGGAAACTGGAAGATCGCGCAGCGTGGCTGGCTGAAGAAGTAAAGAAGGCGACTGCAGAAATTCTGGCGCGTGAACGTGAAACCATCATCCGCCTGTCCAAAGCCGCCGATTCGCGCGATCCTGAGACGGGCGCGCATATTCTGCGCATGTCGCATTTCTCCAGGCTGATTGCTGCAAACATGGGTTTGTCGGAAGCGGATCAGGACATGTTGCTTGAAGCGGCACCCATGCACGATATTGGCAAGGTCGGTATTCCTGATCATATTCTGCTCAAACCGGGTCGTCTGGATGTTGCTGAATTTGAAATCATGAAACAGCATGCCACCAAAGGCTATGAAATTCTGAATGGCAGCCAGTCAGCGATGTTGCAGGCCGCAGCCGAAATTGCGCTGGCACACCATGAGAAATACGATGGCAGCGGCTATCCGAATGGACTCGCAGGGAACAACATTCCGCTTTTTGCCAGAATTTGTGCGGTAGGCGATGTGTTCGACGCGCTGACTTCCGAGCGCCCCTATAAAAAGGCCTGGGAAGATGATCGTGCCATCGCGTTGCTGCGCGAGGGGATGGGCAGCCATTTTGACCCGGTCTGTGTCGAGGCATTTTTGAAAGACTGGGAGGCAGTCACGGCAATCCGTACCCGCTTCAAGGATGATGAAACTGAGAGAAATAATCATACGCTGGGCGGCTACTAGCGGATGCGTGACGTATGTCAGAAGCTGCGTTCCTCGCTTCTGAAAACAGAATTATTGAACATCTTTGCTCAAGTGCTGTCATATATCCGTTTTGCGAAAATGAATACTTTAGGAGAACTGAAAATGAAAAAAAGTCTTGTGATAAAACGACCAGCCAATCGACTAAGTCTGCAGATAACGCCGACTAAGTCGCTGGTTGTGATGTTGAGTATTGCTTCCTTGTTCGGATCTGCTTATGCCGCTGATCTTTTCGATAATGCGCGCGTGATTTCCAGTACGCCGATTTATGAACGCATCAACGAACCGCGTCGCGATTGTTCCACGGAAAATGTGCAGAGTGCGCCTAAAGAACGCTCCATGGGAGGCGGGATCGTAGGCGGGATCGCAGGCGGCTTGCTGGGTAGTCAGGTGGGTGCTGGCAACGGCAGAACCGCTGCGACTGCTGCGGGAGCGATCGCCGGCGTTCTGGTGGGCGACCGAATCGCCAATCAAGACCAGCCAGGCAGTCAGCAGATCGAACATTGCCGTGATATCGACAATTATCGCGATGTCATCAAGGGCTACACGGTAACCTACCGCTACAACGGTCAGGAGGCGACGACGACCATGCCATATCAGCCCGGCGATACGGTTAAAGTCGGTATCAGCCTGATTCAGGATCAGACAAAATCGAGTCGTGATCAGGGCTATCGGCAGGAAGATCGGCGCTACCGTCAGGGCGAGCGCAACTGACCATTGCTTCATTCAGATTGGATAAAAGGCAATGGTCCTCCCCGAATCAGAATGATGTGAAAAAAAGCCCGGCTAGCCGGGCTTTTTTTCAACCGAAGCGACCGATTATATAGTACTTCAGCTTATATCAGACTTTTGTTTCATTGTTACATTACTGGTAAATTAACCGAATCTACCAGTAATGTAATCTTCAGTTTCTTTGCGTTTCGGGTTGGTGAATACGGTGCTGGTATCGCCGAATTCGATCAGGTCGCCCAGATACATGTAGGCGGTGAAATCAGAGACGCGCGCGGCCTGTTGCATGTTGTGAGTGACGATGACGATAGTGAAGTCTTCCTTCAGTTCGTCGATCAGTTTCTCTATATGCGCTGTGGAAATTGGGTCCAGCGCCGAGGTCGGTTCATCCAGTAACAGCACTTCCGGTTTGACGGCAATGGCGCGCGCGATGCACAAACGCTGCTGCTGGCCGCCGGATAAGCCCATGCCGCTTTGCTTCAGCTTGTCTTTGACTTCGCCCCAAAGTGCGGCCTTCTTTAGCGCCCATTCCACGCGTTCATCCATATCGTTCTTGGAGAGGTTCTGGTAGAGCTTGACGCCAAACGCGATGTTGTCGTAAATCGACATCGGGAACGGGGTGGGTTTTTGGAACACCATGCCGACTTTTGCACGCAACTTGTTAAGGTCCTGATGCTTGTCGAGGATGTTGTCGCCATCAAGCATGATGGAGCCTGTCGCGGTCTGCTGCGGGTAGAGCTGATACATGCGATTGAAGGTGCGCAGCAAGGTGGATTTCCCGCAGCCGGACGGCCCGATGAAGGCAGTTACTTTCTTGTCCGCGATGTCCAGATTGATATCTTTGAGTGCGCGGTATTTGCCGTAAAAGAAATTGAGATCTTTGACGACGACTCTTGGTTTGTTTTCAGCGTTCATTGTAAGGCCTTGCTAATGTGTTGAAGCACTTTGACGGAACAGTACACGCGCCAGGATGTTAAGCGTCAGTACACTGAATGTGATCAGCAGCGCGCCTGCCCAGGCCAGGTTCTGCCAGTCGGTGTAGGGGCTCATGGCGAACTGGAAGATGACGACCGGCAAATTGGCCATCGGTTGATTCATATTGTCGCTCCAGAACTGATTGTTGAGCGCGGTGAACAGCAACGGCGCAGTTTCGCCACTGATGCGCGCGATGGCCAGCATGATGCCGGTGATGATGCCGGCGCGGGCGGCACGCAAGGTGACGAAGTTGATGATTTTCCATTGCGGTGCGCCCAGAGCTGCTGCGGCTTCTCTCAACGTGGAAGGCACCAGACGCAACATGTTTTCGGTGGTGCGGATCACGATCGGAATCACGATGATGGCCAGCGCAATGGTGCCCGCCCATCCTGAGAAGTGTTTGACATGAACGACATACACCTCATAGACAAACAGGCCGATCACGATCGATGGCGCGGACAGCAGGATGTCATTGATGAAACGCGTCACCGGCGCCAGCCAGCCGCGATGGCCGAATTCAGCCAGATAAGTGCCCGCCAGAATGCCGATCGGTGTGCCGATCAGCGTGCCGACGACCGTCATCATCAGGCTGCCGAAGATGGCATTCCACAGGCCGCCCGTGCTGCCTGGCGGCGGGGTCATCTGGGTGAAGACCTTGCCGGTGAGTGCGGGCAGACCATGATCGAGCAAGGTCCATAAAATCCAGCACAACCAGAATAAGCCGAAACCCATGGCTAAGACTGCGATGGACAGTCCGGTTGCATTTGCGATGCGGCGTCTTGTGTAGAGATCAATCATGATTTACGCGGCCTTTCCTTCGCGTTGCCCAAGCTTGTAGAGCATGTAGCGTGCGAGTGACAGCACTACAAAAGTGATAAAGAACAGGATCAGGCCCAGTTCGATCAGCGAGGCGGTGTAGAGCTCGCCGAACGCTTCGGTGAATTCGTTGGCCAGCGACGAGGATATGCTGTTGCCCGGATTGAGCAGAGATTTGGATAGTTCGTGGGAATTGCCGATCACGAAGGTGACCGCCATGGTCTCGCCAAGCGCGCGTCCCAGTCCCAGCATGATGCCGCCTGCGACACCGACCTTGGTGTATGGCAGCACGATGGAGAGCATGACTTCCCAAGTGGTTGAGCCCAGGCCGTAAGCCGATTCCTTGAGCATGGTGGGGACGACATCAAATACATCGCGCATCACGGAGGCGATGAACGGAATGACCATGATGGCCAGAATGATGGAGGCGGTCAGAATGCCGATACCCATTGGCGGGCCGGAAAAAAATGGCCCGATGTAGGGCAGGGTGCCGATATGCTGGTTCAGCCATGGCTCAATGTGGTCGGCGAACAGCGGCGCGAATACAAACAGACCCCACATGCCGTAGATGATGCTGGGAATACCCGCCAGCAGTTCAATGGCGACGCCAAGCGGGCGGCGCAACACGCGCGGCGAGAGTTCGGTCAGAAACAGTGCAATGCCGAAGCTCACCGGGATGGCGATGACCAGCGCAATGACGGAGGTGACGAGTGTGCCGACGATCGGAATCAGCGCACCAAATTTATCGTTGACAGGGTCCCAGTCGGGAGTTGTCAGAAAGCCGAAACCAAAGGCATGAATTGCAGGCATGCTGCCCATGACCAGCGAAGTCAGAATCGCGGCCAGCAATACGAGTACGCCAAATGCAGCCAGACGCGTCAGATTGCGAAACAGCGTATCGTAAACGGATTGCCGTTTGAGGCGTGCATTGTGTAAAGACATCTGCATAGTGTGTGCTTTTGGTATGATTTAAATTCAGCTTCAGTATGAGTCACGGGGAGCATCAGCCCCCCGTGATTATAGCCGCGCTGATTGAGCCACGGCTCGATTACTTATTTCCAGATTGCCTTGCCGCTTGCATCCTTGAGTTGTGCTTTCCATGCGCTGCCGATCAGCTTTACGACATCATCCGGCAGGGTTACATAGTCCAGATCAGATGCCAGCTTATCACCGTGCGTATAAGCCCAGTCGAAGAATTTCAGCACAGCGGCACCTGATTCAGGTTTATCCTGCAACTTGTGCATCAGGATGAACGTCGCGCCACTGATAGGCCAGGTTGCCTTGCCCGGTTCGTCAGTCAGTATTTCGTAGAAGCCAGGCGCTTTTTTCCAGTCAGCACCCGCAGCGGCGGCCTTGAAGCTTTTTTCATCCGCAGCGACGAAGGCGCCATCCTTGTTCTTCATTTGCACTGAATTCATCTTGTTTTGCAATGCATACGCATATTCTACATAACCGATTGAACCCTTGATGCGTTGTACGTAAGAAGCGACGCCTTCGTTACCCTTGCCGCCAGTACCGGCTTTCCAGGAAACTGCTGTGCCTTCACCGACAGAGGCTTTCCAGTCAGCGCTGACCTTGGACAGGTAGTTGGTGAAAATGAAGCTGGTGCCGGAACCATCTGAGCGATGTACCACGGTGATGAGGTCATCCGCCAGCTTCAGATCCTTGTTCAGAGCCACAATCGCCGGATCGTTCCATTTGGTGATCTTGCCCAGATAGATGTCAGCCAGTGTTTTTCCATCCAGATGCAACTTGCCGTTTTCGATGCCGAGAACGTTAATTACCGGAACGACACCGCCGATGACAGTCGGGAACTGCATCAGGCCTTCCTTGTTCAGGTCTTCAGGCTTGAGTGGCATATCGGATGCGCCGAAATCCACGGTCTTCGCAGTGATTTGTTTGATACCGCCGCCCGAACCGATGGACTGATAGTTCATATTGGTGCCGGACTGCGCCTTGTAGGCTTCAGCCCATTTGGCATAAACCGGGTAGGGGAAGGTAGCGCCTGCGCCGGTGATGTCGGTTGCAGAAACGATGCCGGCGTAGGCGAGCGTTGAGGTTGCAGCTACGGCGATAATGAGTTGCTTGAACTTAAGATTCATGATGTCTCCATATTGGATTGTTCGATTTGATATTTGCGGCTACAGGCAGCTTTGAACCGGAGTTAATATTATGTTCTTTATATGACAGTAATATTACAGCCAGCTGGTCATTAGTCAATTGGATTTCCGAATCGCGATCAGGCTGTTCCTTGATTTGCGAAGTTCCGCGTAGCGCAAACCGATAAAAGTCAGCCAGCCGACGATAACCAGGCCGATGGTAAAGCCGGCGTACGAGACGGGCCAAGGTATGCCCTGGGTCATCATCGAATATTCGGACATTCCGCCGATACCGGCTAGTACATTGAGCGGCATGAAAACCACGCTGATAACCGTCAGACGTTTGATATCCTTGTTCTGGTTGATATTGATCGAACTGTCAGTCGCATCCATCAGGAAGTTGATCTTGTTGAACAGAAATGCCGTGTGGCCATCCAGTGACTCGATGTCGCGCAAAATCTCCCGTACATTTTCATGCTGCGCTTCAGACAGAAATTTGGCGCGCATCAGGAATGACAGTGCACGCCGTGTATCAAGCACATTGCGGCGAATGCGTCCGTTGAGGTCTTCCTCTTCGGCAATGGAAGCCAGAATAACGGTTGCTTCCTCGTCGGTGATATGGGATCTGAGCACCTGCTTTCCTACAACACCCAGATCGGCGTAGACATCTTCAAGCGCATTGGCCGAATATTCCACATCGGCGGCGTACAGATCGAGCAGAACATCCTTGGCCTCCGATACGTAACCTGATTGCGCCCTTGCACGTAAACGCTGCAGGCGGAATACCGGCAGCTCTTCACTGCGCACCGAAAACAAGGTGCCTTTATGCAGGATGAACGCGACCGCCACGTTGCGCGACTCGTCTTCGCGGTCGAGCAGGAAATCGGAGTGCAGGTGCACTTCGTCACCTTCTTCTACATAGAAGCGGGCGCTGGTCTCAAGATCGGTAAGATCCTTCGGATTGGGCAGATCGACTTCGAACAGCTCGCGGGCCCAGATGATTTGCTCATCATCGGGTGCCACCAGATCAATCCAGATCGGGTTGGCTTTGGCCAGGTCTTCGCGGCTGGCGATTGGGATTTGTCGCAGGCGTCCCTCAAACAGGTCAAATACACGAATCGTCGTGCTGCGATCCTGAGGCTTGGCCTCGGCAACCAGTTCAGAGCGGACATCATCGGAAATCACCAGCAATATTTCTTCTTTGCGCTCTTCAGAAATCAACTGCCAGATGATTTCGCGGTCGTTTGCCGAAACGGCTTCCAAAATCTGCGCGACAGCCTGGGCATCATGGTTTTCCAGTCTCGTCTGCAATTCCGCCAGATTCTGCTTGTGTGCCAGGGTCTCGATCAGTTTGTGCTTTTGCAGCAGTCGGTTCACCTGCCACAGGTTTTTTTGTGTGGCGGTCGCGTCTTCGTTCTTGTCAATATCCGGCATGATTCAATCCGTTCGTGAATTTGCCGCGATTCTAGCCTAATTGGCCTAAGAATTTGCACACAATTAGATGCTTATTTGGTAATGCATCGTTGGTAATAATTGCCGGGTCGGGTGATAAGTAAAATTAAGGTTGAATATTTTTGATTCCGCCTGTAAAATCCGCGCTCTTTTGAAAATCGGTTGGAGTAGAAGCATGGCGCGAGTATGTCAAGTGACGGGCAAAGGCCCGATGAGTGGTAACAACGTTTCACATGCGAATAACAGAACCAAGCGTCGCTTCTTGCCTAATCTGCAACGTCGTCGTTTTTGGGTTGAAGCAGAAAATCGCTGGGTTAGCCTGCGCCTGACAAATGCAGGATTGCGTACCATCGACAAGAATGGTATCGAGTCTGTATTGTCCGACATGCGCGCACGCGGCGAAAAAATCTAAGGAGCTAGAAAATGCGCGAAAAAATCAAACTTGAATCCAGTGCCGGCACCGGCCATTTTTACACTACGGACAAGAACAAACGTACAACACCGGGCAAGATCGAAATGAAAAAATACGATCCAGTGGTACGCAAGCATGTCATGTACAAAGAAACCAAGCTGAAGTAAGCCGGATTCGCAGTACAAACAAAAAACCCGCTTCGGCGGGTTTTTTGTTTGCACACATCGGGGTTACATACATCGGGGTCATACATACATCGGGGTCAGGTCTTTCGTTATCACATTCAAAGTAAAGTTCGCAGCAGCTACGCAATATATTGTTAATAATCATGCGCTTGCAATATTTAAGAAATATACCGGTTCAGGGGTAAGCCTTTCGCCGTCACCTGGTCTTTTCATGCATCCTGACCACCCGGCTGACCGTGGTGTAATGCACCCCGAAATGCTTGGCAATTTGGCCAGCGTATAACCGCCTGTAAGATATGCTTCCGCCATGGCAGATTTCGGGTCGGTATTTCGTTCGGCATACTGTTGCAACGCTTCGGCTGTTGCCTTTGATTCTATGGACGCACGCCCATTACCCCGCGACGTGACGTGGTACAGCGCACTTGGATAACGTTGGCCTGCATGATCTTTCCAACTACATGCTTTATAACTTCAACGATACGCCAACAGATCTCTACGAAAGAATGAGGTTAAATATTAATCTCAACGGCGCGCGTGCTTCCTGCGCATCGAGGATGTTGCGGGCGAGCTTATTCGATTGGTCGTTGTGATCGAGGCGCAGAAGTTGGCGATGCCGCCATTGATCACGGTTGTACGGAAGGTGGAATTGGCGGAGGTGGTAAGGGCGCTGGGAGTTTGAATGGTGAGTGCTTATGGGGTCGCATATTGCATATTAGC
>JAPLQK010000089.1 GCA_026399735.1 Pseudomonadota bacterium | reverse complement strand
GAAATTCTTTACGGCGAAAACGCGCCGGATTTCGGCGCAGCCTCGGATGGCGATGGCGACCGCAACATGATATTGGGCCGTGGATTTTTCGTCACGCCTTCCGACAGTCTGGCGATCCTGACCGCCAATGCAAAACTTGCTCCCGGCTACAGCGCCGGTCTGGCAGGCGTTGCGCGCTCGATGCCGACCAGCGCGGCAGCGGATCGCGTCGCAAAAGAATTAGGCATTCCCTGTTTCGAGACACCCACCGGCTGGAAGTTTTTCGGCAACCTGATGGACGCAGGCCGTGTCACGCTGTGCGGTGAAGAAAGCTTCGGCACCGGCTCATCCCATATCCGCGAAAAGGACGGTTTGTGGGCAGTGCTGTTCTGGCTGAACATCGTCGCTGCGCGAAAACAGTCGGTCGAAGCCATCACCCGCGAACACTGGGCGCATTACGGCCGCAACGTCTATTCGCGTCACGACTTTGAAGCCATTCCGACTGAGGCAGCCAACGGCGTGATGAAACATCTGAAAGGCAGCTTTGCATCGCTGCCCGGCCAAAAGCTCGGCAGTTACACAGTGGATTGCTGTGATGATTTCAGCTATACCGATCCGGTCGATGGCAGCGTCAGCACCGGCCAGGGTATCCGCATCATCTTTACCGACGGCTCACGCATCGTGTTCCGACTGTCCGGCACAGGCACAGAAGGCGCGACCTTGCGCATCTATCTGGAAGCTTACGACCCTGACATCAACAACCATCACCTTGACGCACAAGTCGCGCTGTCCGAACTGATCGGCATCGCAGGTCAGTTGTCCGAACTCGTGGCAAGAACCGGCCGCGTAGAGCCGACCGTCATTACGTAAAGTGCCGCCCGTATGAAACAAAGCGGAATCCGGGAACGCTCGTTGAAGCCAATCCCGAATTCCACTGTACCCCGGATTGCCTTTCAGAAAATCTGCCGCCCGCGGATTAAATAAATTAACACATATTAAACAAATAGTTATATACAATTGATAATTCATCACCCGGATGATGCGCATTGAAAATTGCTGTTAATCTGATGGAATCTGCGTCATCTGATGAAATTACTCAATTCCTGCCGGGCTTTCTGTCTCAGAGTGTATTCGCAATGCAAATACAACAAAAAACATATCTGCCAGAGCACAACATGATCAACATAAATAATCTGCTGACTGAATCAACGGCCACCCATATTGCCTCAGGCTTGAATATGAGCGAGGGGTTCAGCCATGCAATCTTTGAGGCGTCCCCGGTACCACTGGCCATCAACGATGAACATGGCCGCATTGTGATGCTCAACCGTGCTTTTATACAAACCGTCGGCTATACACTGGATGATATCCCCACGCTGTCCGACTGGTGGCCGCTTGCGTACCCGGACGCGGCATACCGGCAGCGGGTGACTGATAGCTGGCAGATAAATTTTGAGTCGGCAGCACGCTGCGAGAGTCCGTTTGTTCCCCTCGAACTCAACATTCATTGCAAGGATGGCCGGGGCCGTACTTTTATGGTCAGTGCAGCGCCGCTGGGGAAAGGTTTCTCGGGTACTCACCTGGTGATTCTGTACGATATAACCGAGCGTATTCAAGCGGAATCAGATCTCAAGGCAATGCAAAATGCCGCGCTTTTTCAGGCGACATTCAATCAGGCAGCAGTAGGTATCGCACATGTGTCTTTGGGTGGGAACTGGTTGCGCGTCAATGACAAGATTTGCCAAATCGTCGGCTACAGCAGAGAAGAGTTGATGGACCTGACATTCCAGGACATTACACATGCCGATGACCTGAATCTGGATTTGGCCAATTCGAAGCTGATGTTGACCGGGGAAATTGCTACGTATTCGATGGAGAAGCGATATCTTCACAAGCTGGGTGCGATTGTCTGGGTGCGTCTGACTGTTTCACTGACAAAAAAACCGGATAGCTCGCCGGATTATTTTATTTCGGTGATTGAAAATATCACACCAGAAAAAATGGCTGCTTTGGAACTCAAACAGTTACGTGCGCAAGCCGATATGCTGCTGGAGCAGCAGGCCATTGCGCAGACTGTCATGGCATTGGCACATGAACTTAATCAACCGCTCAACGCTGCGGGGAGCTACAGCGAAGCGGCATTGCGACTGATTAAAATGGATAATATAAATCGAGTAAAGCTGAATCAGGTCATACAATTGAGCGTGTCCGAGATTCAACGCGCTGGAAATGTGATGCGAAATTTGATGAGAAATATCCATCAAAGCACACTTGAGACTGAAGAGTTTGAACTCAGTTGCGTATTGCATGACACAATAAAAATATTCAAGGCGGCAATGAACGAGAACAGCGCAATTGTTGTACTGGAATGCCCGCACAGCGAGTTTCGTGTCAACACACGCCGCTTGTGCGTGGAAAAAGTTCTGATGAACTTATTATGGAATGCACAGCAAGCGACTTCATCAAATACTGATCATTCAGTCGCACCCACTATTAACCTCCATGTTTCACATCAACCGGACAGTGTCATCATCACAGTAATCGATAATGGACCGGAAATAATCATGGAAACCGCAGATAAGCTTTTTGACCCTTTTTTTACGACGAAGCTAAATGGCGTGGGAATGGGGCTTTCCATCAGTCGTGCGCTGATCGAAAGTTGCAACGGCAAACTTTGGTATCGACCCGTTGAGGGTAAAACAGCCTTTCATTTCTCCATAAAAACCATCAATGAAACGATGCCCATATCGGCAGAACAGCGTGCACACAACATGGAGCGCAGAATGAAAAGCAATCGTAGAAAGTCCTGATATATGTCAAACCGTAAAATACAACCCGTCGTGTATGTCGTTGATGACGATGCGTCCGTAAGACATGGTCTGGTTACTTTGCTGGAGGTGTCCGGCTACCCTGTCGAGGATTTTGAGTCCGGAGAAGCATTACTTACTCGCAATCCCGGAGGATGGGGGTGTATTTTGCTGGATGTTCGAATGAGTGGCATGGACGGACTGGAAGTGCAACAGGCGCTGATAAAATCGGGTAATTCCATGCCCGTTATTTTTCTGACAGCGTTTAGCGATGTGCCACGCATTGTCCGGGCAGTTAAAGAGGGCGCCAAAGACTTTTTTATAAAACCGGTGGAAGGAGGGGCGTTGGTCAATCGTGTACAGCAAGTCCTGGAAAGTTATTTCCTTCAATTGAAAAGTGAACAGGAACGCCTGAATTTCACTTCCAGGATGTCCGAACTGACTGAACGGGAACGGGAAGTACTGGCGCTTTCTGTTGAAGGTTTGTCTTGTAAAGATATCGGTATCAAGCTGGGTGTAAGTTACCGTACTGTCGAATTACATCGCTCTCATATCTGCACCAAAGCCGGGACTGCAAATTTTAACGAGTTATTTCAGATAGTTGCAAAACTTGGCTATCTCCTTATAAATTAAGGGTTATCGGTGCGGATACGTGGCAGCACGTATTAAAATCAGTCGGCTTGTGTGATTTAATTCCGACCATCCCGGCTTTTTGGTCAATGCGTTTATGAAACAGGATCACCATAAAAACGGTTTTTGCACTTCGGTTATAACCTCATGAATTCATTGTTTAATTATGAATTCGAGGCATTCAAGTCGCATGGGCAGATGCCCTCGCCGCGCGGCGTTGCGCTGCAGATTATTCAGTTAGCAGATCAAGAAAATACCACGACGCAACAAATTGCCCGCCTCATCAACAGCGATCCTGTTCTGGCCGGGCGTATCATCAAGGTGGCCAATCTGCTTGTCCATCGCGAGGGACGTCCGATCACCTCCATCATCGAGGCGGTAACAGTACAGGGCATCAAATCAGTACGCCAATTGGCGCTGGGTCTTTCTCTGATAGAAGACTTTCGCGCAGGTGCATGCACAGGATTTGATTATCAAAAATTCTGGGCGCATTCGGTTTGTACCGGCATCGCTGCACAGTCTATTGTGGAAAAAATGCATGTCGGCGTGGCAGATGAGGCATTCTTACTCGGGCTTTTGTCTCAGATTGGTCGCCTGGCACTCGCCAGCATTTTTCCGCAGGAATATTCACAGGTGCTGGCTCAATCCGGCAGCGCCAGCAGCCTCATGGAACTTGAGCGCAACGCGTTCGGTTTTAATCACAATCAAATTACGGCTTTGATGTTGTCAGACTGGGGAATGCCCAAACTCTTCCAGGAGATCGCGTTGCATATTGAGCAACCCGAGACCAGCGAATTTAGCGAGGGCGAACGTAACTGGCGACTGCTTCACTTGTTCCATTTTTCCGATCGACTGGCTTCAGTGTGCACCTCAAAACCTTCGGAACGTTATCGCCTGATCCCGCAACTCATGTTGCTTGCGACCCGTGCAGGTGTTGAAACCGCTGCCCTCATTGAAGTCGGCGATCGTGTGATGCACGGCATGACGGAATGGGGCGCGCTGCTCAATATCAATGTGCCGGCTCTCCCGCCTTTTGAGGAAATACTCAATGCGGCCTCGATTACATCCGAGTTGCTCGGTATTGATGCACTGCCCGGTTCACAATCTGTCCTGTTCAAATTGCAAATTCTTCTGGTAGACGACGACCGGGCAATTCGGCTGCTTTACAAGACTTTGCTGGAAAAATCCGGACACAGCGTAACGACGGCCTGTAACGGACGTGAAGCCTTGGAAATTGTTAAAACCAACCCTCCACAGCTCATTATCAGCGACTGGATTATGCCCGAGCTGGACGGTATCGAGTTTTGTCGTGCACTGCGTAAAAATCCTGACTGGCACAAAATTTATGTGTTCATTGTCACGGCACAAGACAGCGCTGAAAAGTTGATTGAAGCTTTTGAAGCGGGTGCAAATGATTATCTTTCCAAACCGATCAATCCAAGAGTTCTGGCAGCCAGACTGCGTTCGGCGCAACGCATCATCCAGATGCAGGAAGCGCAGGAAGAGGATCGTTTGCAGTTGCGTCAGTTTGCCGATGAGCTGGCCACATCCAATAAGCGCCTGCAGGAACTGGCGCTGACCGATGCATTGACAGGCTTGCCGAATCGTCGCTACGCCATGGAGCGTCTGGAACAGGAATGGGCATTAGCGAGTCGGGCACGGCGCCCCGTTTGCTGCATGATGGTGGATATCGATCACTTCAAAACGGTCAATGACACCTATGGGCATCAAACCGGAGATGAAGCGCTCAAACTGGTCGCCAAAAGTTTGCAGCAAGCGGCACGAAAACAGGACGTGGTGTGTCGCGTGGGTGGCGAGGAGTTCATGGTGATCTGTCCGGATAGCGCTGTAAAAGCCGGTTTTTCGTATGCAGAACGCCTGCGTCAGCACGTTGCTTCTCAGACGCTGCAAGCCATGAGTAAGCCACTGCGTCTGACGGTCAGCATCGGTCTGACTGACAATGCAGGACTGGAAAGTCCCGAAGCGATGCTGCATCAGGCTGATACGCGACTTTATGCCGCCAAGGCGGCTGGCAGAAATTGTACGATTGCAGGACTGTCTTGAGCCATGCGCACAACAGGCATTGCAACATGCAAGAACACTGATACAGCGGCAAGGTCAGTCGCCGCGAACGCTTTGAACGGCATGGATAACGAGCCTCTGGTTTTTCCTGAACCAATGCATCAGAAAAAGTGACCGGCGGTCGCGAATGACTTGATGCTCGGCAATTAAGCAGCGCACCAACGGCTTTTCATGGCGGATTGCTTTGATCAAACTTGTTTCTGGCAGCCACCAGCATACGCATCGTGGACTCGCCCTGAGTATGGCTTTCGGCTAAAGACAAATAGGCATTGCGCCGTTCAAAGGCCTTCTGTTCATGCGCCGCACGCGCTGCGATAATTTCATACAAGACGGAACTCTCACCATGCCTGATGGCTCTTGTTGCGGCCTTCTCCGCTTCGGCGTAACGACCTTCAAAAAAGGCCCTCAACGCCACGTCCAACAGCTTGCGCGCATTGCTCCGCGCACGGTCTTGCCGAATTTTTTGTACTAAATCAGGCAGTTGCGTAGTGGCAAGCAACAAATGAATCAACCAGTATCCGAAGCCGAATACCAGCAAAAACAGTACAACAAAAAGTTTGAGCGATACTTCGATGCGATACGGGGGATAAACCAGCAACACGTAAGCGGTATTCTGCAATATTGTGCCCAACGCGACTGCCGCCGCAAACAGCACCAGAATAGAAATCAGATATTTCATTTCGCAGCCTTTGGTGTGCGAAGCATGACGGGTGCTTTTTCGTGACTCAGGCGATAACTGCGCACCGCTTGCAGACTGGAACCGATATCCGGCAGCTCGATATCGATGCTCGCAGCGGCCAGCGTGCCCAGTTCATCCAGCATGTGCGATCCTTCAGGCGATTTGACATCGAAGTAACGCTTCGTCCAAAGCTGCGCGGTTTTCAACTCCTGCCTGAAGCTGTCTTCATCGCGCGACAACAGGGCCAGGCGCGCCGAGATCAGACGCATCTTCAGATTTTCGCGCAGAAAAAACTCCTGTTTGGGCGGCAACAACACAATTTGCGTCAGGCCTGTGTTCTCGATCCGTACCAGCTGTTTGACCTCCAGCCAGACAGCATTCAGGATTTTTTGCCAGCCACCCTCATTTTCGACAGGCGCTTTCACCATCGCAGCGACATTTTCTGAAGGACGATGCCGGTCGATCAGCGGCAGTTCATCTACCGATGACAATAACCTGTTGATTTTCATATTTATTCCGGCGACGTCCACCTTGGGCAGCGCGCGCAGCTTATCTATGTCCTGACCGATCGATTTACGCAATCCGTTGAAAGCAGGCCGATCCATGCGCTGCAAGCGAGCATCCGCACTCTCCATGGCGATCAGCGCGGCTTTCACATTGCCCAGCAATTGCAATTGCTGTCCTGCAATCAACAGCAGTTGTTCGACATCCGCCAGCGCGGTTTCATCACGACTGATCGAGAAATTGTTATACAAGGTTTCCAGCGCGGCGCGCTGACTCTGCGCCTGTGCATAGTAGGATTCAAGGGTCGCCACCTTGACCGACATCTCGCGCACCTCATCCTGGTTTTTCGCAATCAGAATCGCATTCGCGTGAGCGGCGCCATCCATCTCGGCAATTTTCTTCGCCAGTTCCTCACGCATGTCGTTAATTGCATTGTGCCCGTCCAGCCATTGCCAGACAAAAACCGCCACCAGCAGCGCTAGTGTTAACTGGGTAATGCTTATCCGTGCAAACACGTCGGCCAGCGAAGTCTTGCGCTGCGCCTCCGGCTCTTTCGATTCGCTGTCAGATTTTCCGTTCATAGCTCCTCAGTCCCGAATCCTTCACGCAACAACTTGGGGCTCAGCCCCTTAGTTGTGCGGGGAAGACCCTTGCGGTCTCAATCCTCATCATGGTTTTTTGCCCATTCCAGCAAGCCGGACAGCAAACCGTCATCCCCTGAAGCCGTCTGATGCACATCCGTCCATCCTTGCCCGCGCGCCAACCCTGCAATGCGCGGATGCGGTACAAACAGAGGCCGATCGCACAGTATTTTCCGATTCAAGTCGTCCGGTATCTGCCACAAATGACTCAACGCCTCGCTGCTGGTCACGGTAATCGCGTCTGCATTCAATAACTCACCGACATCGAGTTGGAGTTTGCTGCGATGGTAACACGTCACATATTCCACCATCGCACCGCGCGCCTTGAGTGTATCGCCCAGCAACTCGCGTCCGCCATCCCCGCGAAATATCATCACCCGCCATCCTGCAACATCAGGCAATTGTGCCAGCAAGCCTTCGCTGTCGAATCGCTCCGCAGGTACGATCACGTCGGCCACACCCTGCTCGCGCAATGCATTTGCACTCCCCTGCCCGACTGTGGCGATGCTGAGTTCAGATGGCAAACCGCCCGTTGCACGGATCGCCGCCATGCCGTATTTCACCGCATTCGGACTGATAAAGATGGCAAGATCAGCCTGTGAAAGCCTCAGGATTTGTTCCTGAAGCACCTGCATATCCGGTACCTGCTTTATTTCCAGCAACGGAAATAACAACGGGATTCCGCCCGCCTGCTCAATATCTTTCGCCAGTTGCAGCGCCTGATCACGCGGGCGCGTGACCAGAATTTTCAAACCGGATAACGGTTTATCAGCCATTCAATGCGGCTAAAATCTCACCCGCCCCCTGTGCAAGCAAAGCGCCTGCAATTTTGCGGCCCAGTGCTTCCGGATTTTCAATTTCACCCACGGCTTCCGCACGCAACATGCGCTGACCGTCGGTGCTTGCGACAAAGCCGCGCATGCGTAGTTGCTCGCCTTGAACCTCGGCGAATCCGCCCAGCGGCACCTGACAACTGCCATTGAGCGCACGACTCATAGCGCGTTCAGCCAGCACGCAGGCAGCGGTCCCGGCATGATGCAACGGTTGCAACATCGCTGCAACATCAGCACGGTCGGCGCGACATTCGATCCCCAGCGCACCTTGACCGACCGCCGGCAGGCTGTCTTCACTGCTGATAATCGCGCGTATGCGTGACGACAAACCCAGACGTTTCAGGCCTGCCGCTGCAAGTATGATCGCCGCATACAACCCCTCGTCCAGCTTGCGCAAGCGCGTCTGTACATTGCCGCGCAGCGGTTCAATTTTCAAGTGCGGAAAACGCGCGCGCAACTGGCTTTCGCGGCGCAAACTTGATGTACCCACTATGCTGCCTGCCGGCAATTCGGCCAGGCTGCCATACAGATTGGATACCAGCGCATCGTGCGGGTCTTCGCGCTCACCGATCGCTGCCAGTACAAAACCTGTCGGTAAAACCATAGGCACATCTTTTAACGAATGCACGGCAAAATCCGCACGTCCGTCTTCGAGTGCGGTTTCCAGTTCCTTGACAAACAAGCCCTTGCCGCCTATTTTTGACAGACTGACATCTAAAATCTGATCGCCTTGTGTGGTCATGCCCAGGATACTGACTTCGGTTTGCGGATATAATGCACGCAATCTGTCCCTGATGTGTTCGGCTTGCCACATGGCCAGTGCGCTTTCACGCGACGCAATAACCAGGCGAGCCAGTGGAGTGGGTGAGGTTGAGGAAGCTGGACTCATCGAATTTTCCTTGTGATTAATTACGCGGTGCATTCTAACACGGAGGCTGCCGCGCCATTTTGTGTATACAGTGATGAACTTATTTTCTGCACCTGCCGATATTTCCAGTAAAGACTTGCCATTCCGCGAGGATGTACGCCTGTTAGGCCGAATCCTGGGCGACACGCTGCGCGAACAGGAAGGCGAAGAAACATTTTTGCTGGTCGAAAACGTGCGCCGCTCTGCTGTACGATTTCGCAAGACGCAGGACGATCAGGACGGAGAACAGTTGGAACAGATGCTCGATGCACTGACACCCGGCGATACACTCTCGGTGGTGCGCGCCTTCAGCTACTTCTCTCAACTGACCAATATCGCCGAGGATTTACACCACAACCGCCGTCATCGCGCCCACCTGAAAGCCGGAAGCCCGCCGAAAGACGGCAGCCTGCTGCTGGCGCTGGACAGGCTCGAAAAAAAGCCGGTTACCGCAGAAACCATGCAGGCATTCCTGAACAGCGCGCTGATCTCGCCGGTACTGACTGCACATCCCACAGAAGTCCAGCGCAAAAGCATTCTCGACTGTCATCTGATTATCTCCAGCCTGCTGTCCGACCGTGACCGGCTGGATATGACACCGGAAGATCTCGATGAGAACGAAAATGCCTTGCGCCGCTTCATTCTGATCTTGTGGCAGACACGCATGTTGCGCACTGCTAAACTGAATGTGCATGACGAAATCAGGAATGGTCTGGAGTTTTACCGCTACACCTTTTTGAATGAAATTCCCAAGATTTATGCCAAGCTGGAAAAACAGCTGGAAGCACGGTTCGACAAGAATATCCAGATTCCTGCGCTGTTAAAGGTAGGCAGCTGGATAGGCGGAGACCGCGACGGCAATCCTTTCGTCACGCACGATGTGATGCAATACGCAGTGCAACAACATTCTGCCGTAGCGCTCGAACATTACCTGAAAGAAACGCATATCCTGGGTCAACGCCTTTCCCTGACCGACCGGCTGGCGGATATCAGCGATGAGCTGCGCCAACTGTCAGACAGTTCGCCTGACAAAGCCGTCAGCCGTCTTGACGAACCCTATCGGCGCGCGCTGATTCTGATTTATTCGCGTCTGTCTGCGACAGCCAAACAGCTAGGTCACGAAATTTCTCATCTGCCCCCTGTCGACAAAGAAGCTGAACCCTATGCCAACCCGCAACAGTTCATCGCCGACCTGACCGTGCTGATTGATTCGCTGCGCCAGCACGGCGCCGAATATCTGGCGCGAGGAAGACTCTCCAACCTGCGCCGTTCTGCAGAAGTTTTCGGCTTTCATCTGGCACCGCTCGACATGCGCCAGCACAGCGCGATACATGAACAAACCGTCAGCGAGTTGCTGACTCATGGCGGGATCGCTTCAAACTATTCCGATCTCGACGAAGCAGCACGCCGCGAAGTCCTGCTCGGGACGCTGCAGGCAGGCCGCCCGCTCATGGTCAACCTTGAACAGTATTCCGATATAGCCAGAAGCGAATTGAACATCATGCTGGCAGCAGCAGATATTCATCAGCGTTTTGGCCGAGCAGCACTGCCCAATCACATCATCTCCAAGACCGATGCAGTGAGCGACATGCTGGAACTGGCGCTGATGCTGCAACAGGTCAGACTGCTTGAAGCCGATGCACTGCACGTCAACATCATCCCCCTGTTCGAAACCATCGAAGATCTGCGCAGCTGCGGGCCTATCATGGACGAACTGTTTGCCATTCCCTACTACCGCCAGTTGCTGGCTGAACGCGGCAACACTCAGGAAGTCATGCTGGGTTATTCCGACAGCAACAAGGACGGCGGCTATGTCACGGCCAACTGGGAACTCTATAAAGCCGAACTGGTACTGGTAAATGTATTTGCCAAATATGGCATCGAACTGCGTCTGTTCCACGGGCGCGGCGGCACTGTCGGTCGAGGTGGCGGTCCAAGCTATGCGGCTATTCTGGCACAGCCGCCCGGCAGCGTGAATGGTCAGATTCGTATCACCGAACAGGGTGAAGTGATTTCCAGCAAATACTCCAACCCGGAGATCGGCCAGCGCAATCTCGAAACGCTGATTGCCGCCACGATGGAGGCCACATTGCTGCACCATCACGGCGATGACAGCACGATGCCGGAATTCCACCGCATTATGGAAGCGTTGAGCCTCGATGCGTTCGCGGCGTATCGCAAACTGGTGTATGAAACACCTGGATTTACCGAATATTTTTTCACCGCCACGCCGATCCGCGAAATTGCCGAACTCAACATCGGCAGCCGCCCGTCGGCACGAAAAGCCTCAGACCGCATTGAAGATTTGCGCGCGATCCCCTGGGTATTCAGCTGGGGTCTGAACCGCACCTTATTGCCGGGCTGGCTGGGTTTTGGCAGCGCAGTAAAACAGTTTATCGCCCGTGAAGGCGAGGCAGGCTTGGCGCAACTGCAAGCCATGTACAGGGAATGGGCGTTCTTCCGGGGGCTGATGTCGAATATGGACATGGTGCTGTCCAAGACAGACATGGGGATCGCCTCACGCTATGCAGGCCTTGTGGAAGACGTGGAATTGCGCGAACGTATTTTCAATGCAATTCACAGCGAATGGGAAGATACGGTTGAAATGCTGTTCGCCGTTACCGGCAACACCACGCTGTTGCAGGACAATCCGGCGTTCGCACGCAGCCTGCTGACACGTTCACCCTATATCGACCCGCTCAATCACTTGCAGGTATCGCTGCTGGAACGCCACCGCGCAGGAGAAGACAACGAACTGGTGAAGCGCGCAATTCACCTGACCATCAACGGGATTGCAACGGGATTAAGGAATAGTGGCTAAAAATAAAGCATGCGGTCAGTCTATTATTTATTGCTCAATGAACCTGTTAGCTTTTTACTTTCGAATAAATTTCAGTTACAGTCCGTAATGAAATTTTTCAACTGTCATTTTTTGGTGAAATTCATGTCACTTTTCCGTTTGGGCTTGGCATTGCTGGTTTTATTCATGCCTGTGCAAAGTCACGCGAACACCATTACCTTTGAAGATGTTCCCCTCTATGCAATGGGCGCTTTTTCCTCAGGCGGTTTTAATTTCTCTCTCAACGGCCAAGCTTCGCTCATCGTTAACACGCAATTTTGCAGCGGGTCTTGCCCGGTGAACGGAACCAATTTCGTGCTTGCACCCTATGGCCCTTCATCCCTGACCATGTCACAGACCGGCGGCGGTGCCTTTAGCCTGACTGGATTTGACGGCGCAGGATCTTTTAACTTTAACCCATATGGCGCGCCCCAATACATCCCGACGCAGATCGATGTTGTTGCGCTGTTGAGCGGCGGCGGATCGGTCTCTCAATCCTTCCTGATCGACAAGACATCGAATGCGGCCGGCGCGCTGAATTTCACAAGTTATTTATTCAACAGCGCTTTCACCAATCTTGCTTCAGTCACTTTTTCCAGCAGCGGAAGCGCATCCCCGACATTCAACGGTTTTTCTGTGGACAATATTATCACCGGCGGCAGCGCAGTCCCTGAACCTGCCACCGGCGCCCTGCTGCTGACCGGTTTGGGACTGATCGGTTTCACTGCACGTCGTCGCAAGAATCTCGACGCATAATCCAAGCCAGGATATAAAAAAAACGGCGCACTGGGCGCCGTTTTTCTCTGATGAGCAATTTGCGATCAGACTTGGGGATGAGCGCGCTCAGCATTGCCGTGCAACTTGTTCAGCGCATTCAGGTAGGCCTTGGCGGAAGCCACCACAATATCGGTATCGGCACCCTGCCCGTTAACAATACGCCCGCCCTTGGCCAGACGCACTGTCACTTCACCCTGCGCATCCGTACCGCTGGTAATATTGTTCACCGAATACAACTGCAACTCAGTGCCGCTATGCACGATTTTTTCAATCGCCTTGAAAGTCGCATCCACCGGCCCGCCGCCGTGCATCTCGGCTTCATGCGACTGACTGCCGATGCTCATCACAACGCGTGCCACAGGCAAAATACCGGTTTCACAATGCGCGCGCAATGAGGTGAGACGGTAATATTCATCGACTTGCGCAATCGCTTCGTCGCTGACCAGCGCCTGCAAGTCCTCGTCGAAAATCTCATGCTTGCGGTCTGCCAATTCCTTGAAGCGAACGAATGCAGCATTGAACGATTCTTCGCTCGCAAACTCAATATTCAGTGAGGTAAAACGCGATCGCAACGCATTACGCCCGGACAGCTTGCCCAAAGTCAGCTTGTTGGCATTCCAGCCCACGTCTTCGGCGCGCATGATTTCGTAGGTTTCACGATGCTTCAACACGCCATCCTGATGAATACCCGATTCATGAGCAAATGCATTTGCGCCAACGATCGCCTTGTTTGGCTGCACCGGATAGCCGGTGATGCTGGAAACCAGCTTCGAAGTTGTCACAATCTGTGTCGTATCGATACGCGTATCCAGATTGAACACATCTCTGCGGGTCTTCACCGCCATCACGATTTCTTCCAGCGAGGCATTACCTGCTCTCTCACCCAGTCCATTGATGGTGCACTCGACCTGACGCGCGCCATTCATCACCGCCGACAGGGAATTGGCCACCGCCAATCCCAGGTCATTGTGACAATGCGTGGACCAGATCACTTTATCGGAATTCGGTACGCGCTGTATCAATTGTTTGATGCGCTCGCCCCACCCGGCCGGAATGGAATATCCGACCGTATCAGGCACGTTAAGCGTCTTTGCGCCCGCCTTGATGACTTCATCGAAGATGCGCACCAGGAATTCCATGTCCGAGCGCACTGCATCCTCGGCGGAGAATTCCACATCATCGGTATATTCAAGCGCCCATTTCACTGCGGCCACCGCACGCTCAACCACCTGATCCTCAGACATGCGTAACTTGTGCTGCATATGAATCGGGCTGGTTGCAATAAAAGTGTGAATACGGCCTGATTTTGCAGGCTGTATTGCCTCACCCGCACGGCGGACATCGTTCTCGCTGGCACGCGCAAGAGAACACACCGTTGAACCTTTAATGGTTTCAGCCACCGCTTTGACGGCCTCAAAATCACCGACACTGGCCGCGGCAAAACCTGCCTCAATCACGTCTACACCGAGCTTTTCCAGCTGACGTGCAATGCGGATCTTTTTTTCACGGGTCATCGCGGCCCCCGGACTCTGCTCGCCGTCGCGCAAGGTGGTATCGAATATAATCAATTTATCTGTCATGCTGAACTCCTGGTGGAATAGATTAACCAGCGCGATCTCATTAGTCGCGCTTGATGCTTAAAATTTTTTGTATGGGATTAGCGCGCGCCGCGCAGCAGCAATGCAGCCATCAGGCTGAATGTTGAGTGAAGCTGAGAGATTTGTCGTGAAAAATGCATAATATAAATATAACGAATTTTATCTGCTCACGCAATGGGCTTGCTGCGCTTCTTCATAAACCACATCACGAAGCCTGACAATGCATAAACCAAAAACAGGCCAAACAACACGCCCGGCGGATAACTAAAAATAAGCAGGAAAAACAAGGCGATAAGAAAAATCACTAAAAATGGCACACTCTTACGCATATTGATCGTTTTGAAACTATAGAAGGGCAAATTACTGACCATGCTCAAACCCGCAAATACCGTAATGACCGCAGCATACCAGCGCAAGGAATCCCCGGCATATCCATAATCAAGCATCACCCAGACGAAGCCGGCCACCAGCGCAGCGGCGGCGGGACTGGGCAATCCCTGAAAATAATTTTTATCAATAATTTCATGGTTGGTATTGAAACGCGCAAGACGCAACGCGGTGGCAACACAATAAATGAAAGCAGCGAACCAGCCCCATTTCCCCATGCCTTTCAATGCCCATTCGTACATCACCAGAGACGGTGCGACACCGAATGAAACCATATCGGACAAGCTATCGTATTCCGCACCAAATTCACTTTGCGTATGCGTCATACGAGCAACGCGCCCATCCAAACCGTCCAGCACCATCGCAATAAAAATGGCCACCGCCGCATGTTCGAACTTTCCGTTCATCGCCTGCACGATGGCATAAAAACCTGCGAACAACGCACCTGTGGTAAACAGATTGGGCAGCAAATAAATGCCGCGTCGGCGTAAATTCATCGGTTTGCGTGTATTAAATTCATCCATAGCGGAAGATTACCCGTTTTATACTCATACCGCCAGTCTTAACCCGCTCAGACTGCTACGATGAAATAACATTTTTACTGAGAATACAAAATGCAGAAGGGGGAAGAGCAGGGGAATTTTCCCTTCGCCCTTCCCCCTTAGCCCTTCTCGATTTTTAGTTCTTTGACTGATCGACCAGCTTGTTCTTGCCGATCCACGGCATCATCGCGCGCAACTGACCACCGACCACTTCGATCGGATGTTCAGCATTCAGACGACGGCGTGCAGTCATTTCAGGATAGTTGGTGCGACCTTCCAGAATGAACTGTTTGGCGTAATTGCCGTTTTGAATATTGGTCAGGCACTCCTTCATTGCGGCGCGAGCCTGATCGGCGATGACGCGATGACCTGTGACGTATTCGCCGTATTCCGCATTATTGGAAATCGAATAATTCATGTTGGCGATACCGCCTTCGTACATCAGATCCACGATCAGCTTCAGTTCATGCAGACACTCAAAGTACGCCATTTCAGGTGCATAACCGGCTTCAGTCAGTGTTTCAAAACCGGCCTTAACCAGTTCAACCGCGCCGCCACACAACACAGCCTGTTCGCCGAACAGGTCGGTTTCAGTTTCTTCGCGGAAATTGGTTTCGATCACGCCGCCCTTGGTGCCGCCATTAGCTGCAGCGTAAGACAGCGCGATGTCGCGTGCTTTGCCTGATTTGTCCTGAAACACGGCGATCAAACTGGGTACGCCGCCGCCCTTCAGGTATTCGGAACGCACGGTGTGACCAGGGCCCTTAGGTGCAATCATGATAACGTCCACGTCGGTGCGAGGCACGACCTGGTTGTAATGCACATTAAAGCCGTGAGCAAACGCAAGCGCTGCGCCCGCCTTCATGTTAGGCGCGATATCGCGGTGATAAACTTCAGGAATTGTCTCATCCGGCAACAGAATCATCACAACGTCAGCCGCAGCGACTGCTACCGCCACTTCAGCCACGTTCAGACCGGCGGCTTGAGCCTTGGCCCAGGATGCGCCGTCGCGACGCAGCCCAACCGTCACGTTTACGCCTGAATCACGCAGATTCTGCGCATGAGCGTGGCCTTGTGAGCCGTAACCCACGATGGTGACTTGTTTGCCTTTGATCAGTGACAGGTCTGCATCTTTATCGTAAAAAACTTTCATGTTGCCCTCTTCTATAAGAATAAATCAATAAAATCAATTAGTTATAAACTCTACAAACTCAAAATCCGGTTGCCGCGCCCGATTCCGGAAGCGCCGGTACGTACCGTTTCCAGAATCAGATCACGCCCGATTGCATCGATAAAACTGTCCAGCTTGACGCGCGCGCCGGTCAATTCGATGGTGTAGGTATGATCCGACACATCCAGAATGCGGCCTCTGAAAATATCCGTCAGCCGTTTCAACTCTTCACGCGCCTCACCTTCCGCACGCAGCTTGATCAGCATCAGTTCACGCTCGATATGTTCGCCTTCGCTCAAGTCCATCACCGATACCACATCGATCAGCTTATTGAGCTGCTTGGTGATTTGTTCGATGATGGCATCCGAACCGCTCGTGACGATGGTCATCCGCGACAGTGTCGGATCTTCAGTCGGCGCTACCGTCAGCGATTCGATATTATAACCGCGCGCCGAGAATAATCCTGCCACACGCGACAAGGCACCCGCTTCATTTTCCATCAACAAGGAAATAATATGGCGCATTATAAGTCCTCCGACAGCACGACTTCAGACAAACCCTTGCCGCCCGGCACCATAGGGAACACATTTTCGGTCGGATCGGTTCGGAAATCCATAAATACCAGATCGTTTTTGCGCGACAATGCCTCTATGATCGCAGGTTCGACATCGCATGGTTTGTCAATGCGAATACCGATATGCCCGTAGGCTTCGGCTACTTTCACGAAATCCGGCAAGGCGTCCATATAGGATTCCGAAAACCGGTTGCCGTGGAAAAATTCCTGCCACTGGCGCACCATACCCAGATAGCCGTTGTTCAGCGACAGCACCTTGATCGGCAAATGATATTGCTTGCAGGTGGACAGTTCCTGAATATTCATCTGAATACTACCCTCACCCGTCACACAGGCCACCAACTCGCCCGGATGCTTGAGCTGCACACCCATTGCCGCCGGCAGACCAAAGCCCATCGTACCCAAACCGCCTGAGTTGATCCAGCGGCGCGGATGATTAAATTTATAGTATTGTGCTGCCCACATCTGGTGCTGACCGACGTCGGAAGTGACGAATGCATCACCGCCGGTGAGCTTATGCAGCGTCTCGATCACGAATTGCGGCTTGATGATTTCACTGGAGTTTTTGTAACGCAACCCGCCGCCTGTCACACGCCATTCTTCAATCCGGCGCCACCAGTTTGCCATCTCTTCCACATCCGGCTTTTGACGGCTGGCACGCAACACATCCAGCAGTTCATTCAGCACCAGCTTTAATTCGCCGACAATCGGCACATCCACCTTGACGCGCTTGGCAATCGAAGAAGGATCGATATCGATATGAATAATTTTGCGTGGCACCTGGGCGAAGTGTTCGACATTGCCGATCACGCGGTCATCAAAACGCGCGCCGATCGCCACCAGCACATCGCAATGCTGCATCGCCATATTGGCCTCATACGTGCCGTGCATACCCAGCATGCCGACGAACTGGTTGTCGTTAGCCGGGAAGCCGCCCAATCCCATCAGGGTATTGGTACAAGGAAAACCCAACAAACGAACCAGGTCGGTCAACTGCTCCGATGCACCGGACAGCACCACGCCGCCGCCCGCATAGACCATGGGCCGTTTCGCTTCCAGCAACAGCTGCGCCGCCTGCCTGATCTGCTGGCTGTCGCCGCGACCTTGCGGATGATAAGAGCGAATATTGACGCTGGCCGGGTATGTAAACTCCGTCTTATGGGCTGATACGTCTTTGGGTATATCCACCAGCACAGGACCGGGGCGTCCCGACTTGGCCAGGTAAAATGCTTTCTTGATGGTCGAGGCGATATCTTTCACATCCTTGACCAAAAAGTTGTGCTTCACGCAAGGGCGCGTAATACCGACCGCATCGACTTCCTGAAACGCATCTTCGCCGATCGCGAAGGTTGGCACCTGACCGCTGATCACCACCATTGGAATGGAGTCCATATAAGCCGTCGCAATTCCGGTCACCGCATTGGTCAACCCCGGACCTGATGTCACCAGCGCCACACCGACTTTGTCAGATGAGCGCGCATAGCCGTCAGCCGCATGCACAGCAGCCTGTTCATGGCGCACCAGAATATGCTTGACCTTGTCCTGTTGAAAAAGCGCGTCGTAAATGTGCAGCACCGCACCACCCGGGTAACCGAATAAATATTCGACCCCTTCCTCCTGCAAACAACGGATAGTTATTTCCGCGCCGGTCATTTCCATGACAAACACCCTATGATTAATTCGAAAAGAACTGCATAAGATAATAGCAAGCGGCCTTTTGGTCAACCATTTGCCGCGTATATCCGCATGATCTATGGCAGAATGTTGAATAATTTGCTAGTATTTGAACCTAATGCAAGGAGCAACAACTGGCAACTCAAGCCGAATTAGGCCAATTTCTTAGTCGCATCGAACGCCGCGCCTACAAACACGCCGTGTTTGCCATGCACGACAGTCACACGGCACTGGATGTAGTCCAGGACGCAATGCTTAAGCTGTCGGAAAAATATGGCGACAAGCCGGCCGAAGAACTGCCGCTGCTGTTCCATCGCATTCTGCAAAACACCATACGCGACCATTGCCGCCGTCAGAAAGTCCGTTTGAACTGGACGACACTTTTTTCTGCATTCCAGCCGAAACACACGGAAGAAGAATTCGACCCGCTGGATGTACTTGAAGACAGCGACAATCAAAGCGCACCCGCAATCCCGGATGCCGCATTTGAACAAAAACAAACGATCGCACTGATCGAAAACGCATTAAGTAATCTCCCGGCTCGTCAACGCGAAGCCTTCCTGCTGCGTTACTGGGAGGGATTGGATACCGCTGAGACTGCAAAAGCAATGAATTGCTCCGAGGGCAGTGTAAAAACCCACTGTTCAAGAGCGAATCACGCACTAGCCGCAATACTCGAAGTAACAGGAGTAGAACTACCATGAAAAACCAAAAACTGGATCACCAGCAGATCGCCAAACTGCTCACACAAGGCTCGGAGCAGCTCGACGCCCAAATTTTATCTTCACTGCGTGAGGCGCGCATTCTTGCGCTGCATAAACAACGGGTTGCCGAGCCTGTATTTTCACTGAGCGCCATCGGCCATCGAGCGCACATGCCACACACGCCACAACAATGGGTAGCAACCACCATTCTGCTCGCCGCTATCGCAGTCGGGGCATTCGGATACTGGCAAAACTCGCAAGTCCCTGTGGATATCGACATACTGACCGATGAATTGCCCATCGAAGTCTTTGTGGATCAGCATGAGTAAACTGGTCACGGCTGTTGCACTTTGCTGCGCATTTATCGCCCCGCTGTCCTACGCCGCTTCCGAGCCGTGGCAAAAGCTGCCGCCATCCGAACAGGCGGCGCTGTGGCCTGTGTATCAGCAATGGAACAGCCTGCCCGAACGACAACAACAGAACCTGAGGCGTCTGGCACAGCATTATCCAAAACTCAACGCTGAGGAGAAACACCGTTTCCTGAGCCGCCTGTCCGCATGGTCCAAACTGACACCCGAACAGCGACAGGCCGCGCGCGAAAAATATCGCGCCTTCAGTCAGGTACCGCCTGAAAAACGCGAGCAGATCAGACAGATGGTCAAACAGAATCAGGCATTGAAAGCGCAACAACCCGCCAGCGCCGTTACGCCCTCACCGGCAATCGCACCCGTTACAACGCAACCCTGAAATCTTGCCGCTGGCAGCCCCGGTCAGCAATCCCCGTTAGCGTCGTTCCACCAGCCAGATCATGATTGCACCGATCAACAGGAACACACCCGTTATCGCCGTCGCGCTGAGTACAGGCTGCCAGTCATTGAGCGCGCCCAGACTTGCAAACAGACGGCCGGCAAAATGAAACACCAGGCCGAGCACAATACCCATGAAGATCATCACGCTGATACCGCCGCTGCGGCGCTGATAGGACGCAAACGGCAGCGCCAACACCATCATTACCAGTAAGGCGAACGGGTAAACCAGCTTGTTCCACATCGCAATTTCGTAGCGTGCACTCTGCTGCTTGTTTTCCTTCAGATGTGAAGTGTATTTGTACAAATCATAGGCTGACATTTGCTCCGGCACTACCAGCATCACGCTGAGAATCCCCGGCGTCAACGCGGATTGCCACTCCTGGTTTGGCATGTTTTGAATACTGACACCCTTCTTGTCGAAACGAGTCTGAAGCACATCTGTCAGCAACCAGGTACCCGGTTTGGCGTAGCTTGCCTGTTTGGCGCTAACGATCGTCTTCAGGTGAAAAGTTTCATCAAAAGTGTATATGTCAATATCCGATAAACTGGTGTCAGGCATGACACTTCTGACGTTGACGAAGTTGTGATCGTCTTTCACCCATACACCGGAGCGGAACGCCTGCAAGGAAACCTGAGTATTCAATGCCTTCAGGCGCAGTTTCTGCGCCATGCGTTCAGAGGGCGGCGACAGCAATTCTCCACAAATAAAACTCAATAGAATCATGGGTAATGCGATTTTGCACAGCGCGCCCAACATCTGTGCAGTCGAAGCACCGGATGCGCGATAAATCGTAAGCTCGGAACGCGCTGCCATTTGCACCAGTGCGGTGATCGTACCGATCAAAACCGCCACCGGAAACAGTTCGTAAATATGCCCCGGGATGGTCAGAACGACGAACGCCACCACATAGCCCAGACTGTATTGTCCATAGCCCATCACGCTGAGCTCATGGATAAAATCGAGGAAGGCAAATAACATCAGCAGTGCTGCGAACACCAGACCAATGCTGGCATATATTTCCCGGGCCAGATAGCGAGTCAGCAATTTCATTTTCTGAATACCCGGCGCCATGAAAACAGCGACATGCGCCAATAGAACAACAACACCGTAATCAGCAGCATCAGCGCATGGATGCCCCACAACCCGATCCCGGGAGATAATTTACCCTGACCGACCCACGCATTGGTCACACTGATCATGTTGCTGTACAACATATACAACACGATCGCCAGAATCAGATTCAGCGAACGCCCTGCCCGCGGATTGACATAACTCAAGGCAATCGCCAGCAAGGAAAGTACCGCAGCACTGATAGGCAATCCCAGACGCCACTCCAGCTCGGATAAATTCCAGCTGGTGGGATTGCGCCACAGCGCCTGCGTCGGCAACGCGCGGAGATTAGGCAGAGACGATTTGGTCGCAACACTGTCAATGCGCATCGCATAACGTTCAAACTCCACAATACGATAGTCACGCTGACCCGGTCTGCCCTCATAACGCGTACCGTTCAATAACACCAGAAAACGGTCACCATTCTTCATGGTTTCCTGAAATCCATCGCGTGCCACCATCGTACCCAGCTGGGCATTCTGAATTGAACGCACAAAAATATTGCTGATGCGACCGGTGCCTGCATCCAGTTTCTCGACAAAATACACCCTGTCCGACTGACCTGACTCGCGAAATATACCCGGCGAGATCGTCGCCACTTCATCGCGGCTCTCCAGCTTGTTTTTATATTCGTCCGCTTTTTTCAATGACCATGGCGACAACACCAGACTCAGCAATGCAATCACCATCACGACGGGAGTCGCATACCACAATACCGGGCGTATCCAGCGCGTCAAACCAATCCCGGCACAAAACCAGACCACCATTTCGCTGTCGCGATAACAGCGCGACAAAGTCAGCAAAATGGAAATAAACAGGCTGATCGAAAGCAGCACCGGCAGGTAATTCAACGCACTGAAACCGAGCAGTGCCAGTACGCCATCCACCGCCAGCTTGCCGCTGACCGCGTCACCTAAAAAACGAATCAACTGGCTGATCACTACAATGCCGAGTAAAGTTGCAAAAATCAGCGCACCATTACCGGCAAATTCAAGCACGAGGGTACGATGAAAGTGTCCACGGCGAAACAACTTTGACTTTATGTGGGCAGTTTGCGGATAATCGGGCATTGGAACGAAAATATAAGGGGCGACGCGTGGAATTTAGCATAAAACAAAGCAGTCCGGAAAATCAGCGTAGCGCTTGCGTTGTTTTAGGTGTCTTTGAGGGTGGCCAGTTATCCCCGGCAGCGCACATTTTCGATCAGGCAAGCGACCATCAGCTGAGTCGGCTGATTGCTCGCGGCGACATGACCGGCAAAGCCGACAGCACCATGATGCTCCATACACTTTCCGGCGTGACCGCCGAGCGCGTGTTACTGACAGGTCTGGGCAAGCCAGAAGAATTTAATGCCAAACAGTTTCTCGGCATGCTGCGCGTCACCTTTGCAGCACTACAAAAGACCATCTGCAAGGATGCGGCGCTGTACGCAATCGCACACGGCATGAAGCTCACCAAAGATCTGGGCAACCTGCCCGGCAATATCTGCACCCCGACCTATCTGGCAGAGCAAGCCGAGAAACTGGCCCAGGCGCACAAGCTCAAAGTCACCGTACTCGAAGAAAAGGATATGGAAAAACTGGGCATGCATTCCTTGCTGTCCGTCACGCACGGCAGTCGCCAGCCCGCCAAGTTGATCACGCTGGAATATCGCGGCGGCGATAAGAAGCAAAAACCCGTCGTACTGGTTGGCAAGGGACTGACCTTCGATTCCGGCGGAATTTCACTCAAGCCCGGCGCAGAGATGGACGAGATGAAATACGACATGTGCGGCGCGGCCAGCGTGCTGGGCACCATGCAGGCGATTGCTGAAATGTCCCTTAAACTCAACGTCGTCGCGGTAATCCCGAGCAGCGAAAACATGCCGGACGGTGCAGCCAGCCGTCCAGGCGATATCGTAAAAAGCATGGCAGGTCTGACCATCGAAATTCTCAACACCGATGCCGAAGGCCGCCTGATTCTGTGCGATGCACTGACCTATGCGGCGCGTTTTGAACCGGACACCGTGGTGGACATCGCCACCCTCACCGGGGCCTGCGTCATCGCACTCGGCGGTGTGGCCAGCGGACTGTTCAGCAATCAGGATCAGTTAGCCCGTGACTTGGCTGAAGCAGGCGAGTATTCGAACGACAAAGCCTGGCACATGCCGTTGTGGGACGAGTATCAGCAGCAACTGGACAGCAACTTTGCCGATATGCAAAACATCGGCGGGCGCGCCGCAGGCAGCATCACCGCCGCCTGTTTCCTGTCACGTTTCACCAAAGACTACCGATGGGCGCATCTGGATATCGCCGGAACCGCCTGGAAGTCCGGCAAGGAAAAGGGTGCAACCGGTCGCCCAGTCCCCTTGCTTACGCAATATTTGATCAATCGCGCTGCGAAGTAATGACTAAAGTCGATTTCTACACCGGCTCAACTGACAAACTGCGCACCGCCTGCCAGTTGAGTCATAAGGCTATGCAGCACGGTTTACACACCAGCATCAGTCTGCCTGATGCCGCAAGCCTTGAGGCGCTGGATAAACTGCTGTGGCATTACCCTGACACAGCCTTTATACCGCACTGTCGCAATGATGCTGCGGATGCTGAAAAAACACCCGTTATATTGAGTTTTAACAATGATAAATTTCCGCACCACGATATGCTGATCAGCCTGCATAGCGAGTGCGTGCCTTTTTTCAGCCGTTTTGACCGGTTGATTGAAATTATCGGCAACGATGAGGCAGACAGCCGACTGGGCCGGGAACGCTACAAGTTTTATCGTGATCGCGGCTACGAATTGCGCCACTTCGATCTGACCAAGACCGCTTGATCATGCCAGCCCAACATATTGATTATAAAAATAATTTACCGGTACTCACCGAAGTTGTCGATGACGCTTCGCCAGATGAACTGCCGATCCTGTTTGAAATAGTCTCTAATCCCGACGAGAAAGATCACCCTGCTCCTGTTGAAAATAAACCCGCGCGCGCGCTGAACGCGGAGGAAATGCAACAACTGTTGCAGCAGCTCGAAATCCACCTTGAGACCGTATTTACCCGCAAACTCAATAAACAACTGGAAGAGCTGCAACGTTTGGCCGTTGATCTGGCCGTCAGCGAATTCAAGGCAGAGCTTCCCCAACTACTGCGCGACGCACTGAATAACCCAGCTATAAATCGTTAGCCGTTTACAGTTCGCTGTTTGAGACCGCAAAACCGGACACTCAAAACAGGAAACCGGAAACTGATCACAGTCTCTTGGCTGTATAATCGCCCCCTTCATAAAAGCTCGAACCCCTCTGTTCGCCATCAAGGTATTGCCATGGAACTCACCAAAAGTTTTGAACCCAAAGACATCGAAGCGCGCTGGTATCCCAAATGGGAAGCAGCAGGCTATTTCAAGGCCGGCACTGATTCTGAAAAAACAGAATCTTTCTGCATCCAACTGCCACCACCGAACGTAACCGGCACACTGCACATGGGGCATGGATTCAACCAGACCCTGATGGACACGCTGACCCGCTATCACCGGATGCGCGGCGACAACACCTTGTGGCAACCGGGCACCGATCACGCAGGCATCGCCACGCAAATCGTCGTGGAGCGCCAGCTGGATGCGCAAGGCATTTCGCGCCACGACCTGGGTCGTGAAAAATTCATCGAAAAAGTATGGGAATGGAAGAAATTCTCCGGCGACACCATCACCCGCCAGATGCGCCGCCTGGGCACCTCGCCTGACTGGTCGCGCGAACGCTTCACGATGGATGAAGGTCTGTCTCAGTCGGTTACAGAAACCTTTGTGCGCCTGTATAACGAAGGCCTGATCTATCGCGGCAAACGTCTGGTGAACTGGGACCCGAAACTGCACACCGCCGTATCCGACCTGGAAGTGGTGCAGGAAGAAGAAGACGGCTTCATGTACCACATCCGTTATCCGCTGGCCCAAATTGACACCTTACATGGCCTGACCCACCTGACCGTCGCCACCACCCGCCCCGAAACGTTGCTGGGCGACGTCGCGGTGATGGTGCACCCGGAAGATGAACGCTACGCGCATCTGATCGGGCGTGAAGTCGCATTGCCACTGTGCGCACGCACCATCCCCATTATCGCCGACGACTATGTGGACCAGGCATTCGGTACCGGCGTGGTTAAAGTCACCCCTGCACACGACTTCAACGATTATGCGGTAGGACAGCGCCATCAACTGCCGATGATTTGCATTCTGACGCTGGACGCAAAAATCAACGATCAGGCACCCGAGAAATATCGCGGCATGGATCGCTTCGACGCGCGCAAGCTCATTTGCACACACCTGGAAATGGCCGGCCTGTTTGAAAAGGCCGAAAAGCACAAACTCAAGGTGCCCAGAGGCGATCGCACCGGCGTGGTGATCGAACCGATGCTCACCGACCAGTGGTTCGTCGCAATGAGCAAAGCCGGTCCCGAAGGGCGTAGCATCACCGAACAGGCGCTGGAATGCGTGTCCTCCGGCGAGATCAAGTTCCATCCCGAGAACTGGGTCAACACCTATAACCAGTGGCTGAACAACATTCAGGACTGGTGCATTTCGCGCCAGTTGTGGTGGGGACATCAGATTCCGGCATGGTATGGTGTGAATGGCGAAATTTTCGTCGCGCAAAGCGAAGCCGAAGCACGCCAGCAAGCTGATCAGGCTGGCTATGCCGGGCAACTGGACCGCGACAACGACGTACTGGACACCTGGTTCTCCTCCGCGCTTTGGCCGTTCTCCACGCTGGACTGGGTCGAGGGCAAATCCTTCGAGGAGCAGAACGACTTCGTTAAACAGTATTTACCCTCCTCCGTGCTGGTCACCGGTTTTGATATCATCTTCTTCTGGGTGGCGCGCATGGTGATGATGACCAAACATATCACCGGCAAGATCCCGTTCAAGGACGTCTATGTGCACGGACTGATCCGCGATGCGGAAGGACAAAAAATGTCCAAGTCCAAGGGGAATGTACTCGATCCTATTGATTTGATTGATGGAATTACGCTGGATGGGCTGATCAAGAAGCGCACCACCGGCCTGATGAATCCAAAACAGGCGGAACAGATCGAGAAGCGTACCAAAAAGGAATTCCCGGCTGGCATCCCGGCCTTTGGCACCGATGCGTTGCGCTTCACCTTCTCGTCGCTCGCATCCCCTGGCCGCGACATCAAGTTCGACATGCAGCGCTGCGAAGGCTATCGCAATTTCTGCAATAAGGTGTGGAACGCGACCCGCTTCGTGCTGATGAACTGCGATGGACAAGACGTCGGTCTCGACGAGTCGCAGCCGCTGGAATATTCCGCCGCCGATTTATGGATGATCAGCCTGCTGCAACAAGCCGAGACCGAGATGGCACAGCATTTCGCCGACTACCGTTTCGACATGGCGGCACGCTGCGTCTATGAACTGGTCTGGAACACCTACTGCGACTGGTATGTGGAACTGACCAAGGTGCAGATAGCCTCTGGCAATCCCGCCGTACAGCGCGCCACTCGCCGCACGCTGGTGCGCGTGCTGGAAACCATGCTGCGTCTGGCACATCCGATCATCCCGTTTATAACCGAAGAGCTGTGGCAAGCGGTCGCCCCGCTGGCCGGCAAAACCGGCGACAGCATCATGCTGCAAGCCTATCCGCTGGCCGATGCCACGTTGATCAATCCGGCATCACTAGAACAAATTGCGTTGCTACAGGAGATCGTCAATGCCTGCCGCAGCCTGCGCAGCGAAATGAACTTGTCGCCCGCAGCACGCGTGCCGCTGATTGTATCAGGCGATGCCAAAACGCTCGAAGCGCTCGCGCCTTACATCAGCGCACTGGCCAAACTCAGCGAAGTGCAGATCGCAGCAGATCTGCCCGAGGGCGACGCGGCAGTAGCCATCGTCGGCAATTTCAAACTGATGCTAAAAGTCGAAATCGATGTACCGGCAGAGCGCGAAAGACTGGACAAGGAAATTGCACGGCTCACCAATGAAGTTGCCAAGACCGAAGCCAAGCTGGGCAATGAGAGCTTCGTCGCCCGTGCGCCGGCAGCGGTGGTGGAGCAGGAGAAAAAACGCATGGCCGATTTTGGCGCAGTGCTTGTGCAACTGCAAGCGCAACGAGCAAAACTGGGATAACAGTTTACAGTTAACCGTTTTCGGTTAGCGGCGGCCCCCGATGACGACATTCGGGGGCAGGCTGCGGCAGTAATTTTTAACGACGACGCAAGTAAAAAACGAACTCGCCGTTCTGCTCAGCGGATGAAAGCAATTCGTTGCCAGTCTGGCGGCAGAATACCTCGAAGTCTTTCGGCGCTTCCTTGTCGGTCGCCAGAATACGCAACACCTGGCCGCTGCTCATAGTCGACAACGATTTCTTGCATCGCAGAACCGGCATTGGACAAGCCAACTGACGCACATCCAGTTCTGCATCAAACGGGATGCGCTCTGCCTGCGACGTGGCAGTTTGCTCGCCTGATCGAATGGCCAGTGGTTCCATCACAGGCTTGTCCGTCATGCGATCGGCATTCCCGCGTGCGCCCAGGCGGTAATCCCGCCTTGCAGATTGTATACATCGGTAAATCCATTCCCGGCTGCAAAGGCGGCAGCCTGCGACGAACGTCCGCCCATCTGGCAATAAAAGACCGTCTTCGCGCTTTTTTGTAAGTCATGCATACGCAACGGCAACAAATGCAGCGGCAACACTTCACCCTGCGGGATCTTGCCACGGGAAATTTCCGCATCCGTGCGCACGTCGATTAACTTTAAATCATGCTGTTGCAACATTGTCACTAATTCGGTAACGGTAATATTTTTAAAACTGCTCACGTGTTTATTCCTGGGGTACATTTGACTGGGGGCGAATTCTGCGCATTTTTTGCAGTAAAGTCCAGCGCAGGAAGCAGGATGCAGAATCTGATAACATATCGGCTATGAAAAAATTGATGCTGACGCTTTTATTATGCTTTTCCCACTGCGCATCGGGCGACGGATTACCTGATCTGGGCGATGTGTCGCAGGCTGCGATCAACCCGATACAGGAACGTCAAATCGGCCAGCAGAGCATGATGCAGATACGCGCCAGCAAACAGTATCTGAATGATGCGGAAATCAACGAATATCTCAATCAAACCGGCAACAAACTAGTTGAATTCTGCAACGAACCTTCACTCGAATTCGAATTTTTTGCCGTGAATGACTATAGCGTCAACGCCTTTGCCCTGCCTGGTGGCTTTGTCGGTGTCAATGCAGGCCTGCTATTGATTACAGAGAGCGAATCAGAACTGGCCTCCGTGCTGGCCCATGAAATCGCCCACGTCACTCAGCATCATCTGGCACGGATGGTGGCAGCTCAACAAGGTGATACGATGGCCTCAATGGCCGCAATTGCGGTTGCAATTCTGGCAGCGCGCAGCAACGCCCAGGCCTCGCAAGCCGCTATTGCCGGTGTGCAGGCACACGCCATGCAAAAACAACTCGATTTCACCCGTGAACATGAACAGGAAGCGGATCGCATCGGTTTTGAAACCTTACTGAAGGCCGGTTTCAACACGCACGCCATGCCGGAATTCCTCGAACGTCTGCAACATGCGACCCGTCTGATCGATGGCAATGCACCCAACTATCTGCGCACCCATCCGGTCACCAGCGACCGTATCGCCGATATTGAAAATCGGGTGAGCAAACAACCGTACCGCCTGCTGCCAGACAGTCTTGATTTCCAGCTGGTACGCACCAAGCTCATCGGATCGCAAAAAACCGCTCAGGACGCCATCAGTTATTTCAGCGATGCGCTGACCATGCATAAACACGGCAATCAGATTGCACAGCAATATGGTCTGGTAACCGCACTGTTGCGCAACAAGGAAACCGAACGCGCCAAAGAGGAACTGTCCGTACTGTTAAAACAAACCACGACGCAAAACGACGCCATGCTTGAAACCTTAACCGGCAAGGTGAAACACGCCGCCGGTGATCCGGACACGCTGGATTTTTACCATACCGCCGTGCAAAAATTCCCCCGGCATCTCGCACTGATTTACGATTACGCCGATCTGCTGTTAAAGAGCAATCAGGCGCAAACCGCAGTTAAACTGCTCATTGAGCAAATCACACTGCATCCCACCGACGTCACACTCTACGACCTGCAGGCACACTGCTACAGCCAGCTAAACAAACCACTCGAACAGCATCAGGCACAGGCCTACAGCTATGCCTGGCAGGGCAATCTGCATGGCGCAATGCAGCAACTGGAACTGGCGAAACGGGCGGGCGGGAGTTTTTATCAGCTTTCCATCATCGAGTCAGATTTGCGTGAACTGCGTGACATGATGCAGGCGAGTGCAAAAAAATAGACCGCAATGCATGCGTGCCGAATCAACCAAACTCTTTCACGATGTACTGCTGCCTGCGGCTGATCGCCAGCGCCTCCGGCAAACTTTTCAGTTTAACCAGCCAGCCGCTGCTATCACCTTCATCACCGCCTCGTTCAAAACCTTCGATGGCTTCCTTTGCCACCAGACAGTTGCGATGAATGCGCACGAAGCGCGCAGCAAACTCCTTTTCCAGTGCCGTCAGCGATTCCTCAATCAGGTATTCACGATCAAGCGTGCGCACCGTAATGTATTTCAACTCGGCACGCAGAAACAGCACCTGTTCAACAGGAATCAGATGTATTTTTCCACGCTCATGAATGGCGAGATGCCGGCGCGGTTCAGGCAATAATTCGCGCAGCACCTCAATCTGTAACGGCACAGCGGTGCGCGCGCGGCTGAGCGCATCAAACAGACGCCCCAGCCGTATCGGCTTGAGCAGATAATCGATGGCGTGCAACTCGAAAGCCTTGATCGCGTAGCTGTCATAAGCCGTCGTAAAAATAATCACCGGCGGGTAAGGCAACTTTTGCAAATGCCCGGCCAGTTCGATGCCGTCCATTTGCGGCATACGAATATCCAACAGCACCACATCGGCAGGCGTGTCCATCAATTTGTCCAATGCCTCCTGACCGTTAGCCGCCTCGCCTGTGACCTCCAGGTGCAACTGCGCATTGCAATCGATCAACAACTCGCGCAAGCGGTTGCGTGCGGGCGGCTCGTCATCCACAATGAATACGCGCAAGGCCAGTTCTACCGTACTCATTTTGCCAGCTCCCCGATATATGGCAGAGTAATTTCCACCCGATAATAATTTTTCCCGCTGTCGACCCGGTAACTCGCCTCCGCATCAAACATCAGTGAAAGGCGTTCGCGTATATTTTGCAAGGCGATCTTATTTCCCGCATGTGACAACGCATCGCCGCCAGGCATGCATGGATTTTCCACCACAATCTGCAACATCCCGCCGGCGCGGCGCAACAATACCTGTATGCAACCGCCTTCAATCAGTGATTCTATACCGTGATACACGGCATTCTCCAGCAACGGCTGTAACAGCAAGGCAGGAAGCTGCGCATCATCGGGCATGTCCTGAATTTGCCAATCCACGCTCAACCGGCTGCCCATACGCAATTGCTCAAGCGCAAGATACTGCTCGCATAACCTGACTTCCCGATGTAGTGGCACCAGGTCCTGCTCATCCGACATCGCCATACGAAACAAATCGGCCATATCTTCCAGCGCCGTTTCAGCTTTACGGGGTTGGCTGCGCACAACACCCAGCACGGCGTTAATCGTATTGTAAAGAAAATGCGGCCTGATGCGTGCACGCAACACTTGCAGACGTGCATCGTGCAATGCGTGTAACAACACCTGAGCACGCAATCTGAAATACATCAGCAACAGATTGCACATTGCCGTGCTGAGCAACAGCCAGCGCATCATGTCAAAATAGCCGCTTGTATCAGGCACCGGGCGGTATAATTCGCCGCCAAAATAACAGGTCAGCAAGGTTATGGAACCAACCACAACATTAACCACCAGCACGCCAAGCCAGCAGGGAAGGTATTTTAACCAGGGTTGAGCCAGCCACAGCAGCAGCAAACTACTCAACATCACAGGCGTGAGCAAAGTTGCAATCTGCATGCTCTGCAACGCCACATCCGCCCATCCGTTAGCCTGCAACAAGGCAGCAATCAGCGCCATACCGTTGCCAAGCAACAAAATGCGCAACGTCACACCGAGGTTGCGAAAGTTGGGCAACGCATCGGACAGAGGATTTTGTTTTATACTGCGCGCCTCATTCATGGCGGAAACCTTCTTTCTGCTTTAACTCGCATCTGGATTTTTGACAATGGCAAGCATACAAGATAATGACACATGGTCGGGCCGATTTTCAGAACCCGTCGCAGAATTGGTCAAACGTTATACCGCTTCGGTGGATTTCGACCGAAAACTGGCGCTGTTCGACATCAAAGGATCCCTGGCGCACGCGCAAATGCTGTCAGCCTGCGACATCATCGCCGTGTCGGATTTAGCCGATATCCGCCGCGGACTGTCCACAATCGAAGCTGAAATCATCAGCGGCGATTTTGTCTGGTCGCTGGATATGGAGGACGTGCATCTGAATATCGAAAAACGTCTGACGACACTGGTTGGAGACGCCGGGAAACGCTTGCATACCGGCAGATCCCGCAACGATCAGGTGGCGACCGATGTGCGATTATACCTGCGCAGCGCGATTGACGATTTATTATTATTAATCAATAAGTTACAAAATTCGTTTCTCGATCTGGCGGATGCGCACACCGACACGATCATGCCGGGCTTCACCCATTTGCAGGTCGCACAACCGATCAGCTTCGCACATCATTTGATGGCGTATTACGAGATGCTCAAACGCGATGCGGAGCGTTTACAGGATGCGCGCCGCCGCGTAAACCGCTTGCCCTTGGGTGCTGCAGCACTGGCCGGCACCAGCTACCCGATCAATCGCGAAATGGTCGCCGACCTGCTCGGTTTCGACGGCGTGTGCGAAAATTCGCTGGATGCCGTTTCCGACCGCGATTTCGCGATCGAATTCACTGCCTGCGCTGCGCTGATCATGACGCATTTGTCACGCTGCTCTGAAGAACTGATTCTGTGGATGAGCCCGATGGTCGGCTTCATCGACATCGCCGAT
>JAPLQK010000052.1 GCA_026399735.1 Pseudomonadota bacterium | reverse complement strand
ATAAAATTTCAGGTGGCTGCGGGGTCGCGTGTTCGGCATCGGCAGGCAAAACTTGAAATTACTGACGTTTACCACGCTCTATCCTGATGCGACGCGCGCAAGGCACGGCATATTCGTGGAAACGCGCTTGCGCCAGTTGCAGGCGTTTTCAGGGATTGAAAGCCGCGTGGTGGCGCCGGTACCCTGGTTTCCGTCACGCAATGCCATGTTTGGCGACTATGCGACGTATGCAGGCGTGCCGTATCGGGAAAATCGTCATGGGCTGGAAGTCTGTCATCCGCGCTATCCCTTGTTGCCCAAGGTCGGTATGTCGGCAGCGCCATGGATGATGGCACTCGCTGTGGCGCCGGTCCTGAAGAAATTGCTGCGTGAAGGATATGATTTTGATGTCATCGACGCGCATTATTTTTATCCCGACGGGGTCGCTGCTGCGTTGCTTGCAAAATTTTTTCATAAACCGCTGGTTATTACCGCGCGCGGCAGCGATCTGAACCTGATTTCGCATTATGTTTTGCCGCGTATATGGATGCGCTGGGCGGCGCACCGTGCCGATCATCTGGTCGCGGTGAGTGAGGAGTTGAAGCAGGTGCTGATCGCAATGGATGTGCCGCCGGAAAAAATTACTGTACTGCGCAATGGTGTTGACGCTGCGTTGTTCAGACCCGTCGAGCGGGGCACGATGCGTCGCCGCTTGAATATGCAGGGTTTTGTGATGTTGTCGGTCGGGAATCTGGTGCCGGCCAAAGGGCACGATCTGGTGATAGAGGCGGCGGCACTGATACCGGACGCACAGTTGTTCATCATCGGTCAGGGTTCGTGCGAAACTGAGTTGCGCAAATTAATCGCGAAGCTGGGCCTCGAAACACGCGTACAGATACTGGAAAACATGGAGCAGGCTGCATTGCGTGATTATTACGGCGCGGCTGACGCACTCGTGCTGGCATCAAAGCGCGAAGGGTGGCCTAATGTTTTGCTGGAATCGATGGCTTGCGGAACGCCGGTGGTTGCAACCGCTGCGGGTGCGTCACCTTTTATCGTCTCGGTGCCGGAAGCGGGCGTTCTGCCGCATGAACGCAGTATCCGGGCATTGTTTCTGTCCATCAGCCGGCTCAGGGAGCATTATCCGGATCGTGCCGCCACGCGTGCCTATGCCGAGCGGTTCAGCTGGGATGAAACCAGCGCAGGGCAAATGCGCATTTTTAATCATATTATTCAGAACAAAGCGGCATGAAGATACTTTACCATCATCGTATTCGCTCCAAGGACGGGCAATACGTACATGTCGAGGAAATGATCGGTGCGTTCAGGGAGCTCGGCCACGAGGTTGTCGTGGTCGGTCCGCAGGCAATCGACAATGAAGCGTTCGGTTCGGATGCAGGCATGATCGTCTGGATGAAACGACATTTGCCCGGATGTGTGTATGAGTTGATGGAATTATCCTACGCCTGGCTTGCCTATCGCCGGTTGCGGCGTGCATTTCTGGCGCACCGTCCCGATTGTTTGTACGAGCGCTATAATCTTTTTATGCCGGCGGGCGTCTGGCTCAGGCGGCGCTATGGTTTGCCGATGCTGCTGGAAGTGAATTCGCCGCTGTACCAGGAACGTGCGCATTACGATGGTATTTCGCTGGCGCGCATCGCGCGATGGTCGGAGCGGTATGCCTGGCGCGGTGCGGATTACGTGTTGCCGGTCACGCGCGTGCTGGCTGACATGATCGCGCTCGAAGGGGTGCCTGAAGCACGGATCCGGGTGATACACAACGGCATCAATCCGTCGCGCTTTGGTAGTGCGCCCGAAACAGAGGCGGCGAAACGGGCGCTTGGCTTGCAGGGTAAGCTGGTGCTGGGCTTTACCGGTTTTGTGCGTGACTGGCACGGGCTCGATAGCGTGATTGAGCTGATTGCTCACGATGAAGCCAATTCGGCGCGGTATTTGCTGGTGGTCGGTGACGGACCCGCTCGCGTCAGCCTGGAAGCGCAGGCGCTGCGGCTCGGGATTGCCGGCAGACTTATTTTTACCGGCATCATCGGGCGTGATGATGTGGCACGCTATGTTGCTGCGTTCGATATTGCCTTGCAGCCGGCCGTCGTTGCCTATGCTTCGCCGCTGAAGCTGTTTGAATATCTGATGCTCGGCCGTGCGATCGTAGCCCCGGCTCAGCCGAATATCATGGAGATTTTGAGTGACGGCAACAACGCCGTGCTGTTTGACCCGATGCAACCCGGTGCGTTGGCTGCAGCGATAGAGCGCGTGAGTCTGGATAGTGAGCTGAGGCATCGTATTGCCGCTGGTGCACGCGCCACCATCGCTGGGCAGGGGCTGACCTGGCGCCAGAATGCCGGGCAGGTGATTCGACTGTTCGATGCATTGCTGGCAAAGCAGGCGAAATGATAAGCGGGTCTGATCGTGATGTACTGCTCGGATAAAGGATAGTTCAGACATGCGCGACGCTATTTTGGCATTGATTCTGGTTGTCGGAACGCTCAGGGCATTAAGGCATCCCTATATCGGCATACTGGTGTGGACATGGGTGAGCATCATGAATCCGCATCGGGAAAGCTGGCATCTGAGCACCTTTCCTGTGGCAGCGATGGTCGGGGGGGCGACCCTGATCGGCATGTTCCTGACACGCGATAAACGCCAGTTCTTCATGACCACACCGGCGGTCATACTGCTGTTGTTTACGTTGTGGATGTGTATCGCCTACCAGTTTTCGTTCTATCCCGAAGAGAGTGTCAAGATGCTGGTGCGGGTGCTGAAAATCAATTTCATGATTTTCGTGGTGATGATATTGCTGTATACCCGCCGTCACATCGTTGCGCTGGTTTGGGTGCTGGTCGGGTCGCTTGGCTATTACGGAGTGAAGGGCGGTGCATTCACGATCGCTACCGGGGGCAGTTACCGCGTATGGGGGCCTTCCGACAGCTTTATCGAAGGCAATAATGAAGTCGCTTTGGCGCTGATTATGTCTATCCCGCTGATGTATTTTTTGCGCAGCCTGTATACGCATGCCTGGATCAGACATGCTTTTCTGGCGGCCATGATGTTGACCGCTGCTGCTGCGCTTGGCAGCCAGTCGCGCGGTGCGTTGCTGGCGATTGTCACCATGGTCGGTTTGTTCTGGCTGCGCCTTGATTCGAGCGGAGCGCGAGGAGGGCCGCGCAGTCAGAAAGCCATGTTCGGTTTGTTGATTATTGTCGGTGGCATCGCGCTGGCAGCCTTTATGCCGGAATCCTGGCACAGTCGCATGGACTCGATAGGAGATTACAAACAGGATGCTTCAGCGCAAGGGCGTATCAATGCATGGCACATGGCCTGGAATCTGGCCTCCCGCAATTTTTTTGGCGGCGGTTTCGAGATATACAATAAAGCGACTTTTATGGCTTATGCGCCCGATCAGAACGACGTGCATGCGGCGCACAGTATTTATTTTCAGGTGCTCGGTGAACATGGATTTGTCGGGCTGTTGCTGTTCCTGCTGATCTGGTTATTTACCTGGCGCTGGGCAGGCTGGTTGCGAAAAAATGCCAGATTCAATGCCCAAACCGAATGGGCTGCGGTGCTGGGCGCGATGGTGCAGGCAAGCCTGGCCGGATACATTGTGGGCGGGGCATTTCTGAGCCTGGCGTATTTCGACTTGCCGTATAACCTGATGGTGCTGGTGATCGTCACACGGCGATGGGTTGAGCATTATCAGGCAGGTGATGATTTTGATGCAGAACCGTTGGCGGCTAAATCAAAAAGGGTGCGCGCCGGAAAAAATGACCGCTCTGATGCCAAAGCATGATGCCGGTATTTGCCGGATAGTGAAGTTAACGATAAAAATGAACCTATGGATTGGCGTTTACAAATATTAACAAGAACCATTCTGGGCCGGATTCCTTTCGGCAATCGTTTTCGCGAACTAAAACGTCATGTTTTTGGTTACAGGCCTGATCCGGATAATCTACTCAATACGGTTGAAAACCTGAAACAGATGAAATCGGAACTTGAGGCTCTGGGGCGCACTTTTCACGGGAGTAGCGTTCTGGAAATCGGTTCCGGCTGGTTTCCGGCCATACCGCTGATGCTGGCTGCGGAAGGGGTCAAGCACATCTATTTGTCGGACCAGACTGCCCATATGGACCAGATTACGTTCAAGGCAACGCTGGATTTTCTCCGGAAAAATTTTCCCGATGCAGCGCACTTGCAAAGGATCAACTGTCTTGACGATATTCCGGCTTCGTATCTGGCCCCGTTTAATATTGATAAAATTGCAAATAAATCAATAGATTACATTATTTCAAGAACAGTTCTTGAGCATATTCCCGCAGAACAAATGATCGGTTTCTTTCAGGCTTTGCGTTCCAGGCTGGCACCCAACGGTTTAATGGTTCACATGGTCGATCATTCCGACCATCTGGAATTCAATGATAAATCGATTTCAAGAATCAATTTTTTAACCTGGAGCCGGCGTCAGCATGCGTGGATCAATTTACTGATGAAAGAGGGTGGAAATCGTTTGAGGCATCATGAATATCTGCCCTTGTTCAAACTTGCCGGTTTCAGGGTGTTGAGCGAAAAAACCTTCATGCATGAGGCGACGTATGAAATGGCAAAAAAATTGAAATTATCCGCGCCTTATTCCGGAATGACGCCGGAACAATTGTCTGTCCTGACTTCAATTTATATTCTGGCCCCGGAGGAAAAATAGCAGGTGCCGTCACAGCTTGCGCTGAGCCAGCCACTCTTCCAGCATTACGATGACCCACAGCATTTTTCCGTAATAGGTGGCATGTCCGGTCATGTGCTCGGCGCGAATGCGGTCAATGTAGGACGGTTGCAGCCAGCCGCGTTTTTTGAAGTCGGACAGGCGGTCTTCTATCCTTTCGCGCAACGGGGCATAATCGCGCGCCCATAAGCCAAAGGGTAAACCGAAACCGTGTTTGCGCTTGTTGATGATTTCATCGGGCAAATAACCCTTGAGGGATTGTTTGAAAAACCAGCGCAAGTATTGTCCTTTTACTTTCCAGTCGGGCGGCACTTCGCCTGAGAAACTGACCATGGCATCGTCAAGCAGGGGATAGCGCACCTCGATGCCGGCGGCTTCAGCCATGCCGTTCACCTTACGCAAGTCGTTATCCGCCAGCGTGAACTTCATGTCCATGTGCAACATGCGGTTAATGTAGGAACCGGATTCGGTACGCTCATAAGCATCTTTAAGCCAGGCAACCGGCTGTTCCGGATTGATTGCTGCCAGGAAATCCGCTGTGAACATCTGGGTCAGGGGTTGGCCGTAGGTATAGTTATACGATTCCATGCGTTCCGGCAACGGTATGTTGGCCTGGCGCAAGTAGCTTTGCAGCTTTCTGGGGTGTGAAAAATGCTGCAGCCCGGGTAATCTCGCAAGCGGTTCAATGACCCCGGTGCGCAGAAAATCAGGCAGGGTGTGGTAAAGCTCGAATCGTTTCTGTTTCGCATAGCGCGAATTGCCGCCAAAAATTTCATCGCCGCCATCGCCGCCCAGTATCACGCGATAGCCGTCAGCCTGAGCCATTTTGGCACAAAAATAAGCCGGTACGGCTGATTCATTGGCAAACGGTTCATCGTAATGTCCGGCTATGACGGGGATGGCACTGAGTATGTCTTCGGGCTTCAGATAATATTCGCGCATATCCAGTCCGAAATGCCGGGCTGCGATGCGTGCATACGCCATCTCGTCGAAACCGTCGGCTGAAAATCCGATCGAGTAGGTGCGCACCGGTTTACTGCTTAATTCGCTGACGATGCCGGCGACGGTCGAGCTGTCTGTGCCGCCGGAGAGAAAGGCCGCCGTTGCCTGATTGTCGTCGATGGATCGGGCGACACTTTCCCTGAGTATTTTGTGGAAGCGCTCCGACATGGGTTCAAAATCAGTGCGTGGCTGATCGCGATATTTCAGATGCCAGTAAAAATTGCGTTCCGGTTGACCATCCTTGAACCAGACGTATTGACCCGGCAGCAGCTTCTCCACGCCCTGGTAGATGGTGCCGGGAGCGGGGACATCAAAGAAATATAAATAGTTGTACAACGACTGCAAAGACAGTTGCGTGCCCACGTCAGGGTGCGCTGCCACGGCATCGGCCCTGCTGCCAAAAACAAGGCTGCGGCCGGCGATTGCGAAAGCCAGAGAATGTACGCCGATGCGGTCAATTGCCAGCAAGGCGGTGTTCGACTGCCTGTCAATGACCGCAAGGGCAAACGGTCCGCTGATTTTTTGCAGCGCCTCTCGACCCGTTTGCCGCCACAACTCAAGAAACTGTTGCGCTGATGCGCGTGCGCCATCCAGACGCGGTTGGCCGCACAAGGCGACACAAAGTCCATGCTCCTGCGCGAGGCTATGATGGTTGTCGGCGGCCAGCGCACAATCTTCGTGGATAAGCGATGCCGTGTCAGCCGCCCGGACATGGGCCGTCCGTCCCATGATTGTCAGGAGTTCGCTGCTGTTACGTGTATTGCCCGGGTTGAGCCAGCCCCAAATTTTGTTCATATTAATTTTTCCGCCATGTATTTCTCTTGAACTGACTGCCATCCAGATTTTTCTGCCAGTGAAAACAGACCGTATCTTCACAAGGATCGCGTAAGCAAAGGTTCTGACTCAGTTACAAAACTGGTAGTATTCTCACCTGAAAATGCCTGGGATAAAAATATTTGCAATGCTACCGTTGCTAACCTCTGTTCCGGTCGTCATTTTGGGTCCCCAAACTTTGTAAGCATAGCGGATAAGATAGAAAAAATGCCAAAAGTTTCTGTAATTATTCCCAGCTACAATTGTGAACGCTACATAGCCGAAACGATCAGCAGCGTTCTTGACCAATCCTTCAAGGATATTGAGTTAATCGTGGTGGATGACGGTTCAAGTGACCGGACACGCGAGATTGTTTCGTCGTTCGGTGCGCCAGTGCGACTGATTGCGCAGGCAAATGCGGGGCGATGCGTGGCACGCAACCGCGGTATTCGTGAGGCGAGTGGCGAGTTTATTTGTTTGCTGGATCATGATGATTGCTGGTTTCCGGATAAGCTTGCCCGGCAATTATCCGAATTTCAGAAACATCCGGAAGCAGGTGCTGTTTATAGTTCCTTCATTTTCTGGCATGCGGACAGCGAGAATCGCTTTCCGGATCCGGAAAGCTTTGATCTGACTGCTTTTCCGGACACGATTGATCCCGGTTTTTCGGGTTGGATTTACCATCAATCCCTGATCGATATCTACGTACTCACCAGTACCGCCATGTTTCGTGCCGAGGTATTTCAACGCTGCGGAAATTACGATGAGTCGCTCCCCTATAGCGAAGACTGGGAACTCCTGCTGCGCATTGCCAGAGAATATCCTTTCGTTCAGTTGCGCCGACCCACGACACTCTATCGTCAGCATAGGCAGCAAGGCAGCCGCGTTACCCGGGAAGTGGATTACAGGACGATGCTGTTAACCCGGACGGTGAAAAAGTGGGGGTTGTGCAGTCGTGACGGCAGTTGCGTGACACGCCGGCAATTTCTTAATCAACTGGCTGTCTATCATGCAAGTTTTGCCTTGGACCATCTTAAAAACGGTAAAAAGAAAATTGCATTCATTTCATTCATTAAAGCCTGGCTTGCCGCACCGTTTAATTTGAAATATCCGGCTTATATTGCTGCGGCCCTGCTGGGCTGGAAACCAACGTGGTGAGGCCAGGGTGCGCTTGCACGTCTTTCGCAGGCGTGACGACGTTATGAGCCAGAATCAGGAAAATGCAGCGATTGTTGACAAGATTTTGTCCGGTGCCCGTTGGGCAACCGTGCTGAAACTGGTCGCACAACTCATCAGCTGGGTCAGCACCATTATCGTGGTCCGTTTTATCAGCCCGGGCGACTATGGGCTCAACGCCATGCTGGAAGCGCCTCTGGAATTGATGCTGTTATTCAGCACGCTGGGGCTGGATTTTGCACTGGTCAGGTCTAAACAACTGGCACATGATGAATTGCGCAGCGCATTCGGCTGGCTGTTGCTGATCAATGGCATTCTCTTTCTGGCTTATTTTTTTGGCGGTGCGCTGATCGCAGCCTATTTCAACGAGCCTCGTCTCGAATTGTTGTCCAGAGCGCTGGCCTTTATTTTTCTGTTATTGCCTTTTCGGGTTATCCCCAACGCGATTCTGAACCGCGACCTCAAGTTCAAGCTCAAATCGTTTGCCGAATTGATCGCGAGCATCACCTCGGTGGTAACAACGCTGGTGCTGGCTGTTCAGGGGGCCGGCGTGTGGGCGCTCGTTGCCGGTATGCTGACCAATCGCATCGTGCTGGTAGTGTTGCTGATGATTATGCAGCCGTGGTTTATCATGCCCTCATTCAGCTTTTCTGCCGTGCGCGGGATGATTGCTTTCGGCGGTATGACGACTTTGTGGGGTGCGCTGGTACTGGTCGGTGAAAAACTCCCCAGTCTGATTGGCGGCCCTGTCATCGGGGTGGCCAGCCTGGGGATTTTTGCAGTCGCGATGCAGTTCGCTTTGTTGCCTATCAGCAAAGTAATGCCGGTCATTAACCAGATCATTTTCCCTGCCTTTTCAAAATTTCAGCAGCAGCGTACGGTGGCAGGACATTATTTTGGAAGATCCCTGGGCGTTATATCGCTCGGTTTATTTCCGGTCATGATAGGTAACGCCTGCATTGCACAGGAATTCGTATCGGCGATACTGGGAGAAAAATGGTCGTCTGCTATTGTTCCGCTGGTGCTGTTATCCACAGTTATGCCATTCAGGTTGATCACCTCCCTGCTCAGGCCGGTGATCAGCAGCATGGATGGCGTTAATCTTGCGCTGATATCCACTTTGACCACACTGGGAGTCCTGTTGCCGTTGATGATCATTGGCGTTCATTACGGCGTAACAGGAATGGTGCTGGCGGTGCTGGTAACGGAGCCGATTGTGACCTATGTCACGATCAGGATGAGTAAATCTGTCCTCGATATTTCTTTCACAAAAATTGGGATAAGCCTGCGTCCGGCTGCGATTTCCTCGGTCGTCATGGTTATATGTACGCTGGGAATCAAGTTCGCACTGGGCCAGAGTGGCACGGTTGGTCTGATCATTGAAATTGCTGCGGGTGCGGCCAGTTATTATCTGATGCTGAGAATCTTTTTTGCAGACTCGCTCAAAGATGCAATAAGGCTGTTTTTTGGCAAACGCGCGGGTTGAAGCTTTTATTTGAGGTTTTTGCCAAATGCGATGACATCAGCCAACGCTTTTGAATAAAGCCGGTTCACCAGCAGCGCGGGTTTCCATCCGTCCAGTTCTCTTTGCCACCAGGAGAGCATGAAAAACAGCAGCCACCAGGCGACCAGATTGCGATTCTCCCGGGACTTTGAAATCACCATGTAACGGCACCGGTTTTGCAGGAATTTGCTCAAGATTGACCAGACTGTTCCGCATCAATTCTAATCCGCTATGTGCCACCGGATTCAGTGCGGACAGGGAAGCAGATTCGATCTGACTTAGTATTTCGGTATGGGTGTGTCCCAACTCGCCGTGGGCCGGATAATGATGCAATCCACGCAGCCAGGTCGCTGCAAGGCGCAGGCTATCGTCAAACACCTGCTTGTCCAATGTTTTTTTTATGCGTTCATCCAGACACTGTCCTGCCAGCAATTCCATGGAAAATGCGCAAGTTGAAGTACAAATATCATAGACATGGGGCGTCAGGAATATGTGCGCAATGACGTTATCACTTTCCAGCTTTTGCAACATCCTGTATTCCCATTGCGCTTCACATTGATGGCCGGCGTGGCGGTATTTTTTAAGAAAATATTCTGCACCACAATTCCTGCAAGTTACTGCGGCCACAAAGGAGTAGAGTCTTTGCGAGCAGCTGGAAACACGCCAACCCTTTTGGCTGCCGCATTTGTGGCATGCCAGCCCCCAGAACTCAAAGCGTCCGCAACGCCAGGTAAGCGGCCACATTCAGGTATTCTTTCTGGCAACGATGTAAATCGCTTCACTGATGAGTGAGTTGATACGATGTCGCTCAACTTCCACCAGCCCTGATTCCGATAACAGTCGTTTGATCTCGCTGTCGGTAACGGGGTAACGTACGGGCAGCTGGTGGTGAAGCAGTTTTTTTATCTGTCGCCTGAAGCGCTGGTAGGGTGAATTGAGTGAATGATTGATGACGATTCTTTCACGCGTCATCGATGCAACCCCACGCATGAACTCTATCTGCGTTTCCAGGGGGAAATGCACAAGCACTCTTGCG
>JAPLQK010000099.1 GCA_026399735.1 Pseudomonadota bacterium | reverse complement strand
CAACAAAGCCGCATCAACCGCGCCACTTACCCCGCCTTCGACTTTCTTCAAGATATTGCCGACGCGCTTGTTGGCGGCCGCTAAAGCGGCGGATTCCGGCAAGGCGGCAAAGGCGCGCACCGCTTCCAGTTGCCCAGGCACCAGATAAAGTTGCGTTGGCCGCATGCACAAAACCGCATCCACCTGATTCGCGGTATAGCCTTGCTCGCGCATCGAACCACCAAGACGCTCGAATATGAAAGTTTCAACCTCGACTTGCGCGTTGTTCAGCAAACCGTTCGGAAAACCGGCAAACGCGCTGCCGATCAAGTCGCTCAGACTGAGTGGCAATTGCTTTTCAACCAGCATGCGAATAATGCCCAGCGCATGGCGGCGCAGCGCGAATGGATCGCGGTCGCCGGTTGGAATCTGGCCGATACCGAACATACCGACCAGCGTTTCCAGTTTGTCGGCAAGGGCTACGCAGATACCAACCTGATTACGCGGCAATTCATCGCCTGCAAAACGCGGCTTGTAATGGTCTTCAATGGCGTAGGCCACATCGTCATTCAGCCCGTCATGCTGCGCGTAATAGCGCCCCATAATGCCTTGCAACTCAGGAAATTCGCCGACCATATCGGTCAGCAAATCAGCCTTCGCCAACAACGCGGCCTGATCGGCCTGTCTGGCAAGCGCGTCTCCGCCCAGTTGCTCGCCAATGGCGCGCGCAATGGCTTGCACCCGTTCAACACGTTCGCCTTGCGTACCGAGTTTGTTGTGATAAACCACCCGCGACAAGCCCAGAACGCGGGCATCCAGCGGCTTTTTCCGGTCCTGATCGAAGAAGAATTTCGCATCCGCCAGGCGCGGGCGAACCACGCGTTCATTACCGCCGATGACCAGACTGGCATCTTTCGGCTTGATATTGGAAACGATCAAGAATTTATTGGTGAGTTTGCCAGTGCTATCCAGCAGCGGGAAATACTTCTGATTCGCCTTCATAGTCAGAATCAGACATTCCTGCGGCACTTCGAGATAGATTTCCTCAAAGCAGCCCATCAGCACATTCGGACGTTCGACCAGCGCCGTCACTTCATCAAGTAACGCATCATCTTGAATACATTGAAGATTTTGTTTTTCTGCCGCCGCCTTCAGTTGACGCACAATTTCGCGACGACGCTTGTCGAAACTGGCAATCACCGCGCCCTCCGTTTCCAATTGGCGCGCATAACTGTCGGCATCTTCCAGCACGATGGTGTCAAGCGTAGCCTCGAAGCGATGACCTTTGGTGGTATTGCCAGCAGTCAGTCCCAGCGCGCTGATCGGCACAATTTTCCGGCCATACAGCGCGACCAGACTATGCGCGGGACGCACGAAATTAACCGTCGCCCAGCCGTCGCCGGTGGGATCAGGATAGGTCATCACGCGGGCAATCGGCAGCTTAGCGAGCGCTTCATTTAACGCCCGCTGCAAACCTTCCGCCAGTTTCACCCCCGCCACGACACTGTCGAAAAACAGAGCTTCCGCCTTGCCATCCATTTCGCGTTTCAATTCGCTAACGACTGAGGCATCCGCACCCAGACTCGCCAGTTTTTTGAGCAGCGCAGGTGTCGCATTGCCGTCCGCATCCAGGCCCACTTTCACCGGCATCAGCTTTTGCGAGACCGACTTGTCTGCGGCCTGCGCGATGACATTTTCCACATGTACCGCCAAGCGGCGCGGCGAAGCAAATGAGGTCACTTCCGCACTCTCCAGCGCCAAGCCTTGCGCCACAAGGCTTGCTGACAAAACTTCCGCAAAACTCTCGCCCAGTTTCTTCAATGACTTCGGCGGCAGCTCCTCGACGAACAGTTCAACCAGTAAATTTTTCGTACTCATGCGGCCACTCCTTCGGCACGGTTCAGGACAGGCTTATTTTTTTCGATCTGCGCCAGCACTTCATCCGCCCAATTTTTCGGTGCCATCGGGAAGCCTAAACGCGCACGGCTTTCCAGATACGCCGCTGCGACGCTGCGCGCCAAATTACGAATCCGGCCGATATACGCCGCGCGTTCAGTGACCGAAATCGCACCGCGCGCATCCAGCAAATTAAAGCTGTGCGCCGCTTTGAGCACCTGTTCATAGGCGGGCAGCGCCAGCTGGTTTTCCATCAGGTGTTTTGCCTGTTTCTCATGGCTGGCAAACGCACCGAGCAAAAACTCCACGTCGCTGTGTTCAAAGTTGTACTTGGATTGCTCGACTTCATTCTGGTGATACACATCGCCATAGCTCACGCCTTCAGTCCAGGTCAGGTCATACACGCTTTCCACGCCTTGTAAATACATCGCCAGACGTTCCAGCCCGTAGGTAATTTCGCCGGTAATCGGACGACAATCGATGCCGCCGACCTGTTGAAAATAGGTGAACTGCGTGACTTCCATGCCGTTCA
>JAPLQK010000049.1 GCA_026399735.1 Pseudomonadota bacterium | reverse complement strand
TTGAATTCCGGCGCATGTCGGCGACGGCGGCGGTCAATTGCAGGAGAAATGTTCATGATAGTGTCCACCAAAGTTAAGTGGACACCATGCTCTTATCTTTCTCTTACTCAATCAAGATGGTACGGCTGGACGCTTACGATCCTTGTATGGACGCCGCAGGGAATTTTATACCGACTCAACCGAACCTGAGTTTTGCCGAAAAGGCACACTCTGGCGGCACAAAGTAAAAAGCCACTTCCTTTTACAGAAGTGGCTTGAATACTGGCTCCCCGACCTGGATTCGAACCAGGGACCTGCGGATTAACAGTCCGTCGCTCTACCGGCTGAGCTATCAGGGAATGAAGAGGTGCGCATCTTATAGATCAGACCCGATTCGGTCAACAGAAAATTAACAATTTTTCACAAAAAATTATTTTTCAGCTAGAGAATATCCGTGATTGGGCATGAGTTCGAATTATCCGGAATATGACCCGTTCAACACCGCACACGTAGCATATTGATAATTATCAATATTTATTTCATTGCTCAGCATACGCTGACGTAACGGCCGTTCTGCGGCATAATGCACGCTTCGTCTGTTTAAAATTTACTGCAATGAAAATCACTGTAATCGGTTCCGGCTATGTCGGTTTGGTGTCAGGCGCATGCCTGGCGGACTTGGGCAACGACGTGCTGTGCCTGGATGTGGATCCGCGCAAGATCGAAATTCTCAACAACGGTGGCGTGCCGATCTACGAACCGGGTCTTGACCAGGTCATCGCACGCAATATCGAGGCAGGACGCTTACGCTTCACCACCGATATTGAGGCCAGCGTGGCGCACGGACTGGTGCAAATGATCGCGGTAGGCACGCCATCCGGCGAGGACGGCTCGGCCGACCTGCAATATGTGATCGCAGCGGCCTGCAGTATCGCCCGACACATGACCGAATACAAAGTTATTGTGGATAAATCGACCGTACCGGTCGGCACCGCCGACAAGGTCAAACAGGCGATGCAGGAAGTGCTGAATCAGCGCGGCTTCAACGCCGAATCCCGCTTCCCCAATCCTGCCTTCAGCATGGTATCGAACCCTGAATTCCTCAAGGAAGGCGCGGCGATCGACGACTTTAACCGCCCTGACCGCATCGTGATCGGCGCCGAAGACGAGACCGCCATCAAGATCATGAAAGAGATGTACGCGCCTTTCCAGCGCAATCACGAACGTCTGATGGTGATGGATATCCGTTCAGCCGAACTGACCAAATATGCAGCCAACGCCATGCTGGCAACGCGCATCTCGTTCATGAACGAACTGGCCAATCTGGCCGAACGCGTGGGCGCCGACATCGAACACGTGCGCAAGGGCATCGGCTCCGACCAGCGCATCGGCTACAGCTTTCTGTATGCGGGCTGCGGCTACGGCGGCTCCTGCTTCCCCAAGGACGTGCGCGCCCTGCAACGCACCAGTGCGGAATACGGTTTGCCGTCGAAAGTGCTGGAAGCCGTGGAGCAAGTCAATAACGCGCAGAAATATGTCATGCTGAACAAGATCGTCAAACGCTTCGGCGACGACCTCGCGGGCAAACACTTCGCGCTGTGGGGACTGGCATTCAAGCCCGGCACCGACGATATGCGAGAGGCTTCCAGTCGCGTGCTGATGGAAGGACTATGGGAGAGAGGCGCAACCGTTACTGCGTTCGACCCGGCTGCCATGAAAGAAACGCAACACATCTACGGGGAACGTGCCGATCTGTCCTATGCGGACAACACCAAGGATGCGCTTCACAATGCCGACGCGCTGATCATTGTGACTGAATGGAAAGCGTTCAAGAGTCCCGATTTTGCGATTATCAAGGCGCGCCTGAAACAGCCGATCATTTTCGACGGGCGCAATCTGTTTGAGCCTGCGGATTTAAAAGTACTGGGTTTCGAGTATTTCGGAATCGGGCGCGAAAGCTAGACTGACGGTCAGGGCGGGACCACGGCCCTGATTTTTTTCACTTAAAAATCAACGACCTTTGACCAGATAGTTATCGCCTGGAGAGCTGCTTACACATAAAGCCGGCAGCTGGCCTTCGCATCAATGCGGCTTATTCAGATCGCATATCAGACCCGCGTCTGCGGTAATCATCGTCATCGCCTGATCTGTCGGCAAGTGCAGCAGCTCACCCAGCTCTTTGTAATCATCCGGCAACGCGGCATCATCCCAGCCATTGGCAGAATGGCGTGCCAGATTGATTGCCAGCGTCACAATGCGTACCCGTACATGGTTGGCGCTGTGTTCATCCATCAAGGTATGCAGCAATTCCGGTAACGCCCATTGTGTGACCAATGCTTTCTGCAACTCAGCCAACGTAAATCCCAGCACTTGCTGCTGTACGTCGCGGCTGCGCAATGCCTTGTCTTGCAACTGGATGTCGCGAATTTTCAACATGGAATCCGGCGCGAAACACCACATCAGTATCTCGGCGATGTCGTGCAGCAGCGCGGCAACACGCACCTCTTCGAAATGCAGGTCATGCAGATACACCGCCCAGTCATAAGCATACTCAGATGCCCGATGCGCGCGATGCACCATCCGCAACAACGGCGGGAGCGCCACCGCATGAGTCTTGAGTAAATCCTCAATTAACGGCTGCGGCGCAACATGATTGAAAAACGGTTCAATTCCGAGCATCAGCAATGCCTGCTCGACCTTGACGATATCGGTCGTTTGCGCCCTGCGTTTGTGACTCTGCAAGTAGCGCAGCAGCTTGGCCGTCATGACAGGGTCTCGCTCAATCGCATGCGCGATGGCATGCGCCGACAGTTTGTCCTCGTCTGCACGCAGCGCCGCCAAATCACGCGCGGTATGCTTCAGCACGGGCAGCTCACTTTTGCTGAGTTTGACCACCCATTCGTTCAACGCCCTGTTATCTTGCATCGCAGCTCCCCATTTCTGTTAATTATCGGCTAATTACACACAGTCTTTAACATAACGCCGGGAGCGGGAATCAGCCACCCTGCATCGCAAGCTTGCCGGTACGCCCGGCAATTTCACCCATAACAACTTCATGCCGAGGCAAAGCCTGTGCTTCCAGCCCTTGCAGATACTGCTGCATGGACACCAGTTCATAGCCTTGCGCCTGCCATCCTTGCAGCAACTGCTCAAAAACCGGCATCCACTTCATGCCTTCCAGCTCGGCATGCAAAGTGTAAACATGTCCGGTCGCCGGAGCATCAGCGGTAAGTTGCAACACATGATCCGCAACATTTTCCAAGGTGATGCCGTCGCAATTCATCAACTCGTCCAGCGTCGGCAACGTAGTCGGCAATTGCGGGCAGGCGACAATCTCGGCTTGCCAGGTGGGTATAAAGGGATGCGTGCCGCGCGTGTCCGAACAGTAGTCGAAACCAAAATGCTGCATCAGACGCAAAGCATGCCGGTTCATCTGCCAGCCGGCTGCTGCATGCGCATGAGGTGCCTCACCGAATATTTCAGTGTAACGATCCACCGCGCGTTGCAACTCGCGCCGCGTCCATTTGGCATCCTTATCCGCCACATAGTCCTGCCAGCGAATATGGTCAAAACAATGTATGCCGACTTCAAAACCGGCGTCGCGCACCCCCCGCATAATATCCGCACAGCGACGGCCGATATCAGGTCCCGGCAGCAGTGTGCCGTACAACAGGGTTTTAATGCCGTAATGCTCCACCACCGATGTGCGCGACACCTTGCCCAGGAAACCGGGGCGAAATACCCGCTTGATGGCGCGCCCGGTATGGTCCGTGCCCAGCGAGAAAAAAAAGGTAGCCTGCGCATTGTGACGTTGCAGCGCCTCGATCAGACGCGGCACCCCCTCGCGAGTGCCGCGATACGTATCCACATGAATCTGGAGAGCGAGTTGTTTGGTCATATCAAGCTGGTAAAGGGTGAAGGGATAAGGGCGAAGGGAACGGTGGTTTTACTCTTCCCTCTTCCCCCTTCCATATATTTTCAACCCTGATTCCTGTTCTAGTCCATCAATTTGCGAGCTTCGCCGACCTGGCCGCGATACGCGTCAAAGATGTTACGCAAGGTGTCGGCCATATTGATGGAAGGCGCCCAGCCGAGTTCTTCGCAGGTATTGGTGATCTTGGGCACACGGTTCTGCACATCCTGATAACCCTTGCCATAGTAAGCTGCGGCCGTAGTCTCGACGATCTTGACTTTTTGCGCTGATTCGCGGTATTCAGGATACTCATTCGCCAGTTTCAGCATCATGTCTGCCAGATCGCGAATCGAGAAATTATTGACCGGGTTGCCGATATTGTAAATTTTCCCGGTGGCGATGCCGTCCTTGTTTTCAATGATTTTCATCAACGCGGCGATACCGTCATCCACGTAGGTGAATGCACGTTTTTGCTGACCGCCGTCCACCAGGCTGATATTTTCGCCGCGCACGATGTGCCCCAAAAATTGCGTGACCACGCGCGAACTGCCTTCCTTTGGCGTATGAATGGAATCGAGCCCGGCACCGATCCAGTTGAACGGACGGAACAGCGTGAAATTCAGCCCTTCCATACCGTAACCCCAGATCACGCGATCCATCAGTTGCTTGGAACAGGAATAAATCCAGCGCGGCTTATTGATTGGGCCGCAGATCAGTTCGGAATTTTCAGGATCAAATTCTTCGTCATGGCACATACCGTACACTTCGGAAGTGGAAGGGAACACCAGATGCTTGCCGTACTTCACCGCAGCACGCACGATAGGCAGGTTGGCTTCGAAATCCAGTTCGAATACGCGCAACGGCTGCTTGACATAGGTGGAAGGCGTGGCGATCGCAACCAGCGGCAGGATCACGTCACATTTCTTGACATGGTACTCAACCCACTCTTTATTAATGGTGATGTCGCCCTCGAAGAAATGGAAACGCTCATGCCCGATTAAATCGGTAATGCGTTCCGAACTCATATCCATACCATAGACTTCCCAGTCGGTAGTGGCCAGAATCTGGTTGGACAGATGATGGCCGATAAAGCCGTTCACGCCGAGAATCAATACTTTCTTCATTTCATTTCCTTAACAATTAAATTCAAACGTCGTTCCGGGCTTGACCCGGAATCCAGCATTTAACTGGATTCCCGCATTCGCGGGAATGACTAAACCTTATAACACTCAAATATTAAACTCGAACCGCTCTGCGCCATAAATACCGGCAAATTCGGTTGCGCT
>JAPLQK010000085.1 GCA_026399735.1 Pseudomonadota bacterium | reverse complement strand
CCCTGATCACCCAAAACGCCGAAACCGTGCGCGTCGTCCACCAGCAGCCAGGCGTCATGCGCCTCGCACAACGCCAGCAGCGCCGCGAGTGGCGCCATATCGCCGTCCATACTGAACACCGCATCGGTGCAAATAAGTTTGCGTCCGCTATCCGTTCTGGCGAGCATAGCGGCCAGTTGCGCTATATCGTTATGGCGGTAGCGTTTGACGTTGGCGCGCGACAGCAGCATCGCATCGTTCAATGAAGCGTGATTCAACTTGTCGGCAAAAACCGTATCGCCGCGTCCTGCCAGCGCCTGCACCACACCCAGATTCGCCATATAGCCCGTGGAAAACAACAGTGCATCTGGTTTCCCGACGAAACCGGCCAGCTCATGTTCGAGTTGTTCATGCACAGCGTTGTGCCCGCTCACCAGATGTGCGGCGCCCGCACCCGCACCACAGTCAGCCGCGCCTTGTTGCAGTGCTTTGATTAATTGTGGATTATTGGCAAGGCCCAGATAGTCGTTGCTGCAAAAGGATAAATACGGGCAACCATCCACCACCAGTTGCGGCGCTTGCGGACTTGAAACCGTGCGCCGCTGACGCAGCAAACCCCTCGCTGTGCGTTCGTCGAGTTGAAGCTGGAGTGCTGAAAAAGGCATAAATACTTTATCCACGAAAAACACGAAAGGCACGGAAACTACAAGAAAACTTAAATATTCAAAAAATATAAACTGGGTTTGCCAACCAAATGAGTGGACTGATTCTATGTCTAGGTTTTGATTTTGTTCGTGTTTTTTCGTGTCTTTCGTGGACAAAAGGTTTTAATGTTTATCGGCGAAAGGGTACATGCCGAGCTTGTCCATCAGGGCGCGGTCACGTTCCACGTCAGGGTTGCCGGTCGTGAGCAACTGTTCGCCGTAAAAAATGGAATTCGCACCCGCCAGAAAACATAAAGCCTGAATCGCATCCGACATCTGTTGCCGCCCGGCGGACAACCGGACGCGTGCGGTCGGCATAGTGATACGCGCCACTGCAATCGTGCGCACGAAATCCAGCGGGTCGAGGTCCGCCTGATCGGCTAATGGCGTGCCTTCCACCTTCACCAGATTATTGATAGGCACACTTTCAGGATACGGATTCATGTTAGCCAGCTGCGCGACCAGTCCCGCGCGTTGCGTCAGACTCTCGCCCATGCCGACGATACCGCCGCTGCACACATGCATACCCGCGCGACGTACCCGCTCTAACGTATCCAGCCTGTCCTGATAATCGCGTGTGCTGATGATATCGCCGTAAAACTCGGGCGATGTATCCAGATTGTGGTTGTAATAATCCAGTCCCGCCGCGCGCAGTTGTTCGGTCTGCTCGTCGTTCAGCATCCCCAATGTGGCGCAGGTCTCCATTCCCAGCTCCCGTACCGCCTTGACCATATCGACCACGCTCAACATGTCTTCTTCCGACGGCTCACGCCAGGCAGCCCCCATGCAAAAACGATCCGCACCCGCTGCTTGCGCAGCTTTTGCGGCGGCCACAACCGCATTCAGTTCCAGCATTTTCCGGTCTTCCACACCCGTCGAATGAAACGCCGACTGAGGGCAGTAGCCGCAGTCTTCCGAACAACCACCGGTCTTGATGGACAACAAGGTAGACAACTGAACCTGATTCGGGTCGAAATGTTCGCGATGTACCTGCTGGGCACGATAGAGTAAATCGGCGAATGGCAAGCTGAACAATTCCTCGACCTCTTCTACACTCCAGCGTTGCGGCACGATGTCTCTTTTGACGGGATGGTGAAATGCGATAGTCTGAGTATTCATAGGGTATGATGCAGATGAGATTAGCAGCCGCGTATCATCTTAGAAAGACACACGCCTTGTCAATTTTAAACACGCCAAAGCTGAACATCAGCTCAAAAATTAGGCAGCTACTGCCTGCACAGCCCTGCGTGTTATGCGGCAGCCTGAATCGTTACGGCCTGTGGTGCGAGGCCTGCAATACCGCCCTGCCGTATCTCAACGCGCCGCATTGCCCGGTTTGCGCGCGGCTTTCGCCTCTTGGCGAAGTCTGCGGACATTGCCTGAAAAAACCGCCGCTATTTTCCCGCACCATCGCTGTTTTCAGTTATCAGTTCCCGGTTGACCGCTTGATTCAATCCCTTAAATATAACGAACAGCTTGCTCTGGCGCAGATATTTTCTGAAAAGCTCGCACAACGCACAGATAAAAACACCCTTCCTGACTTTATCATCCCGATGCCACTGCACCCGGCCAAATTGCGCAACCGGGGGTTTAATCAGGCCCAACTGATCGCAGCCCCACTGGCACACACACTCGGCATTCCGTTACTTTCCCACGCCTGTCATCGGCTGCGCGACACACCGTCACAAACTTCTCTGCCTTGGAATGAACGCAGCAAGAATGTGCGCGGTGCGTTTGGCTGCGATATGGATTTATCGGGTAAACACGTAGCGCTGGTGGATGACGTATTGACCACCGGTGCCAGCCTCAACGAACTGGCCAGTGCGGTAAATAAACAAAACGCCTGCGAAATCAGCGCCTGGGTCGTGGCAAGAACGATATAAAACTGAGAAGGGGGAAGGGGGAAGGGGGAAGGGGGAAGGGGGAAGGGGGAAGGGGGAAGGGAAAATAGTGTCACAGAGCCTTGATTTTTTGCTGCACGAAAGCCTGCAACTCCGGGCTGAGTGTTCCGGACGCCAGCGCACGCTGGTAAGCATCTCGCGCCTCAACGGAACGCGCCAGCGCCTGCAAAGAGATGCCGCAACCCATTAACCACACACCCGAATCGGGAGATGTCTTCAGTGCCAGCTGATAGTGTTCAACGGATTCCCCGTGTCGTCCCTTGCGTTGCAACAGGGCTGCATAAAACGCCTGATATTCTGCCTGTTGCACCGCATGGGGCAGGCTGGCCTCCAGTGTAACAATCGCCTGATCCAGATCGTTGCGCTGAATCTGCAAGCGCGCCAGCAACATGGCAAAACCGGTGTTTGCCGGTCTGACTTTCAAGCCTTCGTGCAATATCTGCTCGGCCTCAGTGCCGCGATTGCCTTCCAGCAACAGAGCCACCAGTGACCGGCGAGCCGCCACATGTCCCGCATCAAGACGCAATGCGGCTTCAAAACCTGATTGTGCTTCTGCGTTGCGCCCTTGCTGCATGAGGGCGCCTGCCTTGTGAAATTCCGCATCCGCCTGTTGAACAGCGCTGACCTGTTTAACCGGCAGCACCGCAACAGGCGACGCATTCAAAACGGGCTTTACCTTGTGCACCTCAGCAACGTGTTTCTTTTCCAGGTGCCGGGAACTCGCATGACGATTTTGCGAGTTATTACTGGTAAGCACTGCATGAATCATTTTTTTATCAGGGGCTTTGACATGCACTGCAGCTTCCAAATTACGCGTCGGCGACTTCGCAGGAACCGGCTCAGCAACTACCTCGGCAACGGGTGTAACCACGGGCGGAACCGTCGCGCCATGCCTGACAAAGGCCAGCAGCGCGAGCGCTGCCAGCAGCAGCACAGACAACACGGCCTTAAGCTTGCGCTTGACCGGCAGCACATGAACCGGACGCACCTGCCCGGCAGCGACCTGCACCCCGCGTTGCTCAAGACCGTTAAGCATCTGATTAATAACGCTCATACCACGCGTGCCCACAGCCAGTCCAGCGACAGCCAGTCGCGCCGCGCCTCCGGCGTATCGGCAGCTGCCGCGCCGATCTGCCTGGCACTGACCTGTTGACGGCCTGCACCGAACGCCAGCATCAAGGCTTTGTGAGCCACGATATTGACCAGTCTGGGCGTACCGCCAGTGACCCTGTGCAATTTGGCGACAGCTGATTTTTCAAACAAGGTATCCCCTGCATATCCTGCCACCCGCAACCGATGTCGCAGATAGCGCTCCAACTCATCCGGCAGCAAGCCTTTCAACTCATATTGAAAACTGATGCGCTGGCGCAACTGGCGGATCGAATACTGCGCCAGATGCGCATTCAGCTCAGGTTGTCCGAACAGCACCACTTGCAGCAGCTTGCGTTTCTCGGTCTCCAGATTGGTCAACAGACGCAGCACTTCCAGTGTTTGCATAGGCAAGGCCTGCGCTTCATCCAGACACACCAGCGCACGCTGCCCCCTGCCTGCAAAATCGAGCAGTGCTTGCGTCAGGCCTTTGAGCAACTGATGCTGATCGCTGACAGGGTCCATCGGCACACGGAACTCATCCGCCAGCGCCAGCAGCAAACTGCGCGGCTCAAGATAGGGATTGGGGATATAAGCGGTGATAAAGCATTGCCCGGATACTGCAGCAGCGGCTGGATCCTGAGTGCCGATCGGCGTGGTTGATTGCGCGCCCCCATTAAGCGTGGCTAAAAACTTGCGGCACAACAGCGTCTTGCCATTGCCGACTTCACCGGTGATCTTGATGAAACCTTCCCCGTTGCGCGCGGCAACCAGCAAGGTATTGAGCGCTTCCTGATAACTGGAACAGGCAAAGAAAAAACTGGTATCCGGTGTCAGACCGAAAGGTGTCTCCAGCAGACCGAAGTGTTCCTTATACATGGAAAAACACAGTTAATGGTTGATAGTTGATAGTTAACACCGTCCTGCATAAATGCACTTTTTTTCCGTTATCAACCATCATCTGCCTACCATCATTTGTTTCTTATCTGTTTGGTGATGCTCTCGACACGGTCGCGGCTGTGCGCGATGTCGTCAGACCAATCCTTGTCGTTGTCCACTACGGTCGGTTTGATCAGTATCACCAGTTCGCGCTTGTTATTCAGCTTGGATGTCTGTCCGAACAGCATCTTGGACAAGCCGGGCAGACCCGATTCGCTGTTGGTCGAATCCTGCCGCATCAGTCCGCCGATCGCCACGATCTGCCCGTCGCGCGCACGCACGATGCTGTCGGTTTCAGAAACTGAACTGGAAGCCAACGGCAGAAGGTAAGTCCCCGTAGTGGTACCCAGATTCAAAGTCGTCGTCACTGTCGAAACCGAACTGACTGAAGGATGCACATGCAGGATGACCTCATTGTTTTCATCGATACGCGGCGTCACATCCAGTGCGATGCCGGAGAAAAACGGCTGCAATTTTACAGTCGGAGCAGTACCTGCCACGTTGACCGTTGCTTGGGAACCGCCGGAGATTTCTGTGACAAAAAACGCATCCGTACCGACCTTCAGTACCGCCTTCTGATTGTTCAGCGTAGCGATGCGCGGACTGGACAGCACATGCACATCGCCTTGCGATTCCAGAAAATTCAGCAGCACGGCAAAATTGCTGGTCTGAAATGCCAGACCAAACAGCGTACCGGCACCGGTAGCCGCCGGCAACAACGTGGCGCCCGGTGTCGCACTGAGCGCGGCGCTCGATATCGCGGCAGCCCCCGCCACGCCTGCCGCAGCCGGATTCAATATACTGCCTGCACCGCCCAACCCTGCGGACACATGACTGTTGAGACCATTTTTGAAAGCGGACCAGTTCACACCGGACTGAAAACTGTCATTCAACTGCACATCGATAATTTTAGCTTCGAGTATCACCTGACGTTCGATGGAAATCTGCGAAGCCTTGAGATAGGCGGTCACATTTTTCAATTCATCCGGCAGTGCACGAATCACGATCACCCCGGACATCGGGCTAATCACCACGCTGCGACCCTGCGCGTTTCCCACAATGGTGTTCAGCGCACGACTCAACTCGTCCCAGAAATCGGTCGATGTGGTTGTGGTGACCTTACTGCTGTTGTCAGTGCCGCGCTCGAACTTGAGATTCTTGTTGTCGCCACCCGCAGCCCCGCTCCCGCCACCCACGATGGTAGTACCCTGATTGGCGTTCTGCCCCCCCGATGAAGCGCCTGACGAACTATCGGTCAAGGCACTGGAGGAAACCCGGATCGAACTGGTTCCGGCGCGGTTTCCCGTCAGGTAATTTACCTGAAAAATGCGCGTCTGCAAGGTCAGCGGTTGAACGAAAATGCGCGCGCCATCCACCTTGTAATCATAGCCATACATCTCCCGCACCGCATCGAGCGCCTCGAACACGGTGACATTTTTCAGATTCAGCGAAATATTGCCGGCCACATCAGGATGCAGCAGCATGCTATAGCGGGTACCTGAAACGATGGCCATAAATACCTGTGCCGCCGGCGTATCATTCACGGCAAGGTCAAATTTTGGCTCAACCGGTTTTCCTTCCACTTTTAGCATCTCGACATCAAGCGGCGGCAACAGCGCTTCATTCACGGTATCCGGTTTGACTGGCTGTGAACTCTCTTGTGCTGCCTGATTCATCTGCTGACGGATTACATCGACTGTCTGGTTGCGGCTATTATTGGATGCGCAACCTGCGAGCAGCAACACGCACAATGCTAAAATTTTCTTCATTTTTTCTCCCCGTTTGTAACTGACGGATGAGTTCGCATCGCTTCAGTCCTGGTGATTTTTACATCGGGAAACAGATTCAAAATCCGCCGCCCCTTGTTCGTTTTCAACACCACGTAAGCGGCGTTCACTTCGACCAGTGTTGCATTATCAATCCGTCCACCCAGTTCGACCGTCACACCATCGATAATCGCTGCGCGCCGATTTTTACTGATCAATATGGATTGCAGACCTGCTGCTTTTTTTACTGCGGCAGCGCCCGATTCAACCACCGGCGCGGATATGCTGACGGGCGGCTTGGTCGGATCAGCCAACTCCTCGGCGTAACAAAAAACCGGCAACAGAAAACCTGAAACCGCAAACAGGCAACAGAAAACTGAAAACTGAAAACTGTTTTTCATACCGTTAACCATGTTTTATCCAGACTCAGGGTGTATACGGTCAGTATCATCACGGCATCGGGATATACTGTTACGGACAGGCTCACTTCTCCCCAGAACATCTGGGTCGGCATTTTTTCCAATGCAGTGAGATAGCGCAGCAAATCCAGATATCCTCCCCGCACGGTGATCTGTACGCCGTGCTTATAGATTTGCTGCGCCGGGCTGGCCAGCACTTTTGCGTCAGGCTTCGGTTCAATCAGCAGACTTACCGGCAAAGTCTTCAACTCAACCAGATGTAACTTGTCATCGTTACGCAGCACCTGCTCCAGCAACCCTGCCATCTTGCTGGGTGCCACCAGTCGATCGCGCCGACTTTGCAGAAAACTGTCGCTCTGCTGCAATTGCAGCCTGAGCGCTTGAATGCGGGCACGCATCGGCGAATGTTCATCGGCACTTCTGGCCTGCAATATAGCCTGAATTTGCGCCTGCAAGACACGGGTCTCCTGCTGTTGCTGCGCAATCCCGGCAGAGAGCGTTTTTTGCCTGTTCAGCAGCGGATCAAACAGAGTCGCATTAATCACAAAAACCAGCAACAGCACCGCAATACCAAAGAGCATCGCACGTTCGCGCAACGACATCACATCGACCTTGTTGCATGCCAGATTCCAATAGTGCCTCACGGTTTAACCTCATCTGCCGGCGTGGAGTACAAGGTAAATTCCAGGTATTTAGAATCTTTGGCTGGCTTCATTTGCAGATTGGAAAAATTTTTTCCCTGCATGATAGTCTCGCTGCCCAGTTTTTGTATGTAGTTTGGCACCAGTTCGGGTGTGATCACGCCCCCCGAAAGGCTGATCTCGGTCGCATCACCGGTCATCCTGAAACCGGTCAGCCAGAGTCCCGGTACAACCTGACGGGAAAATGCGCGCATATACTCCGAATAACCGGATGTATTACCGACCACGCCAGAACGCAATGCATCAACCAGCTGACTTGTCTCGACGGATTTTTTCTCCAGTTGCACCAGTTCGCTCTGCAACATTTCGTTGGTATGTTGCGGTGAAAATCCGGCCGAAACATTTGCCATTTTGGTCTGTATTTCGTTAAGCTGACGACTGCTCTGCCCGGACAGTTTATCCAGCGCGGATACCTGATAAGCAGCATAGGCGTACAACAGCAGCGATCCCGCCAGAACCACGCCCAGCAACTGCAGCATCGTCACAAGGGAAAAATTCGTTTTCTGCTTTTGAAAGGCAGGATTGAATAAATTGATCTGCTGACTCATCAGACTCTGGCCTCCTGACGCAACGCCGCGCCCAGTGCAGGCAGCGCCCGCGCTGCAAACTCACTGTCAGCCAGTCCCGGCACGGCACTGATGTCCATCACCTGCGACAAATCCAGTCTTTCTACCGCCACACCTACGGCGGCGTCCAGCAACTTTAACAGACCCGCATCGTCCGGCGCGCTGAGTATCACACGGCTCAGCGACAAATGATTAAATTGGCGGTCGAAATAGTCAAGTGAGCGTTGCAACTCCAGTTCGACACGGTCGCGGTATTGTTCACGCAAGCTCTCATTGGCATCAGACAACTGCCCGATCGTAATCTCGATGCGCCGCGACAAGTAAAGTTCACCGTCCGAAGTAAACGTCAGCAGCCCGCCCTGCTCATCGAATGCCAGCATGGCCAGTGCGCGATCTTTCTGCTCGAACAGCGCCGCAATATTGCGTTGCGCAGTCTCCGGAATATCGATTACGCGCAACTCAAGTCCCGCCTGATCGAATAAGTCCATACGTTTTTGTATGGTCGGATTGGGTGATGCGATGGCATAAAGTGATTGCGGACGCTGATCCGTCCGGTTTTTATTGACAGGAATCTGCAGCACGTCCACTGTCGCATCGTCGACCGGATAACTCAGACTGTCCTTGATCTTCCAGCGTACCGCCGTCTTCAGCTCGCTATCAGGCACAACAGGCGCCTCAACCAGCAGCATCTGATACTCACCGGGCGCAAGCAAGGTGGTACAGACAGCCTTCCCCAGGCCTGCCTCGTCCTTCACGCGCTCCAGCTCCTCAGTCGAGATGGAACCATCCCTGTATTCGCAGCGCACAACGCGCGGTTTCGCGCCGTTAAACAGCACCTGGGCCAGATAAATTCCATGCGCAGCCATGCCAACGGACAGCCAACCTGCATCGCTGGCTTTAGTTTTGAAAAGACTGGGAATGATTGGCATCTTCATAAGTACGCGAAGTTAGTTTAGCAACTCATTGTTGTCAATGATTATTGTCAAACAACCTGCATAACAGGGGATTTAATTGTCAATGACCACGTCTTCCGCGATAAATGAACACCGGATTGCCACCATACACACCGAAAGTGGCGCGCCCGCTCGGATTAGTCAGCCCCGCGCCGCGCCATGCAAATTGCAGCCAGGCCGGCACAGCCAATATCACATCCGCATATCCGGCCACACCCGACCTGGTCAGCACCAGGCTACCGTTGCCCGCTGCAAAGCCGACATTTCCCGCTATGGCAGGATCCGGGTTCATCGTCACGGTTAAGGCCGCACCGCCTGGCAGTAACGTTGCGGTCGGCTTGATGAAACTGGTACACGTCGCCACATCATCCAGGTCATTTATGACGAAGGAACTTCCATCGTAGTATTGTGCAAACACAGGCACGGTCAAATCCAACAACTCGGAACCGTAGGCATTGCTCATCCACACACGACCGCTGCGAATCTCGGTCTGGCCCTCGACAGGCGTTGCAGGACTCGCGGAGCTGACGCTATCGTTACCCACCACTTCGGCGGCGCGCACGCCAACAAGGGTGTTCGCCGTCTTCACGGCCGTAAATGCGTAACTCGGCCTCATCGTCATTAACCCGGACGCGAAGCTGCCCGCCGCGACGGTACTCGGTGTAAAGGCGCCCTGCAGCGGCGGCAAATCCAGCGCATCGGACAGGATCACCGCTTTGGAAAACGTACCGTCATAATTCTGGGTGACCCCACCGGAGGCGTCTCTGGCTGACACTTCAAGCGCAAAGGGTTGGCCGGAATAAGTGAAACCATTGCACTCATCGGCGACCACGGTTTCGAAGTGATCGGGGATGAAGCGGCCGAAATAGTTGCTGGCAGCCGTATTACCAAAATAGCAGCCGTATTTACCCCCGGCCAGTGTATTGGAGAAATCAGCCGTACATTCGCCATCCAAAATATCCAGATTGGCGAAACTCTTGTCGCTCACCCCATTCACATTGAATTTGAAGTAGCCCACCTCATCGTAGGTAAATGCACTGCCCGTCGCGACACCCGTTGCCGTATTGGCCGCAGTAAATACCCCGCCTATATGTCCGCTGACAATCGCGCCGGTGTGCGCAGCCAGCAAGGTATTATCGACCACGGGCGTACCATCGTAGCCGGCGATTGCGCTGGCGGTCAGTGTAAAATTAGCGCCCGTCTTGACAGCCGGTGTAGCCGTTTTACTCGCGCCGGCACTATCGGCATTGGCTGTTGAAGTGACCGTCAAGCCAAGCGGACGAATCACAAAAGCATCGGCAGAGCAGCTCGCCGATCCGCTGGAAGTCATGCGCACCCGTGTATTCCTGGACGCGTTCGCATAGGTAAAATTAACCGTTTTTTGATTCACGGCATTGAAGCTCACACTCTGCGTGTTCAGCTGCGTGTAGGTACTGCAACTACCCGCCGATGCATCCACCAGTTCGACCTGCACCGTACCGGTAAAGGGGGCGGATGTTTTCACATCCAGCGAAAATGGCGTGCCGGATAGTTTAAGATTGATCGGCGTTGCTATCGCCGCACCCACCTCGACCGCATCGAGGCACAGCGATGATGCGGCAAAGGGAAGGCTGCAAGCCGTGCCGCCCGCCAGGTTGGTGCAGCCATTGCCGGCAGTCGGCGTGGGCGCGACCGAACTCGTGCCCAGCGTCACCGTCTGCGCGGTGCCCACCGACAGGCTGACGGTGGCTTGCCCGGTTCCGCCACTGGCGATCGTAAACGGCAGTGTGCCGCCGGGCGAGCCCGCCCAGGTCACATTGCCCGTCACATTCGCGGTAGTGAAATTGGAGGCGCAGGCCGCATCGGCGCAGGCCTTCACTGTCAACAGCTCGGGCGCGCAAGTCTTGCCCGCACCGGAATGTTCAATTTGGATATGGTGAGGCGCTGCCGCCGGCATGGTGTAGGCCACCGTGATCGGCATGTAATTCACCGAGATCGTACGCGAGTTGGTCGTTTTTGCCGCGAAAGCTGCGCCGAAGGCCGCCGAATTGATGTCCGACGGGAGCCACGCCACGCCCCACAGATCGGCTGATGTTCCGTGCCCTTCAATCACATCGGCGGTGGTATAGACCGTCGTTTTAGACCGATCGACTGTACCAATCACCCCGGCCTTGACCAGACGCATCGCACCATCCGTGCTGGATGTGGTTGAGGAGGATTTGCGTGTGACATTCACGGCAATACCCAGAATGGTCGCGGTCGCCGGGATGGCAAAGTTATAGCCGGTACATGTCAAATAGTTGGTCGTACCGCTCACCGTCGCCGTGGCATACAGCGTATCACTCAGATTCACATTGGCTGTGGGCGTTGGAGCCCATGCGACCGTGCCAATTCCCGTCGCATTGGCGCAACTGCCCGGGTTCATCGTCACCATGACCAGCCCGGGGATCACCGCACAAGGGCTGCTACCCAATATAGTGTAGGCAGTCGGACAGCTCACGCCCGTCCCCGCCAGGTTGTAATAAGTGTTGCCGGCAGGCGTAATCGGCGTGGCGGGCGAAGTATAAGTGACCGTATTTCCCGTCGCCGATGCAGTAAGCACACCCAACGTTGAAACGGCGGTCAGCGTCAGACTGGAATTGGCACCCTGCGTCCATTTGTTAGTGGTTGATTTTTGCGTGATTTTCTGCGCGGTGACCGCGCCGTTATTGCTCACTGTCGCCGTCGATGCGCTGTAGGTGATGACCGAGTTTGCCGCGTTGATTACCCCGGCGCTGCCGATGACGGTGCTGTTGGCGTAAAGATAGAGTAATTTGATTCCCGCCGCCTGCGTCGAGACAAGCGTACCGTTGATGGTCAGCACCGAGCCTGTCACGGTTGTTGAGCCGTTGCGCCCCGCATAAATCGTGGCCGTGCCGGCAAAAGTCAGCGTCGAACCTGCAGCGATAGAGGGTGTCGTACCATACGTCAGGCTGGTCACACTGGCGGCGGCAGTCAGCGTGACGGTATTGGGAGAGGCGACGATGGCTGCATCTGCTGCACCCGGGATAGTCGCGGCGGGCGTTCCGGTGCAGGTCCATGTTCCGGTACTGTTCCAACTACCCGTAGCCTTGCTGGTACAGGTTGCAGCATGGATGCCGGCTGAAAACAGCAGACCCGCCAGCGCGCACAACACAAAAATGATTATTCGATTCATTATCACTCCGCTATTGAGCCAGTTTAGCCGTTGCGATCTGTTCAACATAATCCGCACTGCCCGGCGCACCCGGCGTTTTGGCAACCGAGGAGACGGAATAGACCCACATCGTCGTTGTACCTTCCACAGCCGATACCGCCGCGCAATTTACCGTCACGATAAATGGCGCCAGATTTCCACCGACCGTAACAGACGCACCCGTCACACAACCAGCCCAGGCGGCAGGTGCATTCGCCGGTTGCTGGTTCACGTTGTAGGCGGTCCAATCGATGCCCGCCAGCGCCGCCTGATAGCCGCGCGCAGCCATGATATCCATCACCTGACTCTGGTTTTGCGTGGTGGATAACGTCACTGCAAAAGTGCCCAGCGTAGCAATCACCACCAGCAGAAAGATCGCGGAAATCAGGGAAAAACCGGAAACCGGTTTTCGGTTTACGGTTCCCCGTTTACCGTTTACAGTTGTTGGCTGGAAGCTCACTTAAATTTATTTCCTTTAATATCAGACTGTTGAAGATATCTATATCCTCAAAGGTTTTGAAGGTTGTCATTTATTCACCCAAAAAATAAGTTTTCGGTTTTAACAGAAAACAGTAAACCCTCAACTGTTAACTGTCTTTACGGCGCATTGCTCACATGAATTTCCTGATACAGGCTGACGCTCTCGCCACCGCTGGTCAGGGTCAGTCGCACACCCAGCAACCCCAGTCGCTGGTTGGCCACAGCATAGTCGATCACACACCCGCTCACCTTATCGGCAAGTACGGCACGCGATCCGGCCAGCGAAGCGGGCGCCGCCTGCACTTTGTTAAATCCGTATCCCCAATGTTTCACCAGACTTGCCTGCCCATTTTTGTTAGCATCTAACGTGCCCAGCGTACCCTCGCAGGCGTAAGTCACTGCCTGCAGCGTGCCATCCACCACATCGAAGCGTTGCGTCGCCAGCTGCGCAAAGGCCGGAAACTGTGTCGGGGTAATCGTCACCTTGGATTGCAAGCCTGCTGCACCCGCATAGGCGCGCAGCACCCCCAATGCCGCCGTCGTGTCGTAGGCCGGCGCGCCATCCGACTGCGTGTTGCCGACGACAATATAGTCACCTGCAGCAAAGTTAACTGGCGTACCGATGACATCGAAACTGCTGTCGGCCAGCGTAAAATCCAGGATATCGCCAACCGCAGAGGCAGGTATCGTCTGATCCGTTAATGCCCGATAGCGCCCGACATCCCGGGTCGGCAAAAACTCGATACACGGCGTAGTACCGCAACCCGCAACCCGCACACTGTTCGGCACGGCCGTGCTGATGTCGCCCGCCAGGTGAAAGAACGCGGTATCGGCAATATCAGTCAACTCCGCACGACGCGCCAGATCGATATATTGTTGAACCGGCCATTTCAGGAATACTGCCACCATGCTGCCGATAATGCCGGTAATCACAATCACCATGACCATTTCGATTATGGTAAAGCCTGACAAAAACTGTTTACGGTTTGGGGTTGCACCGGGAACTGTAAACCGTAAACTGTGAACCGTAAGTTTATTCATCAGTATGCCGTCCGGTAGCCGGTTGCGATGACAGAACCGACGCCTGGTGTTGTCACTGTCACGTTGATCTGTGAAACACTGCCCACCGGAATGCCGTTCCATACAGAAACTTCAGGCACGACAGCCACGCTGGCATTGTATTTTGTCAACACCGGTGTCGCGGCAGCAGCATCGGTCACCGAAAATATCCCGGTCGTCGCAAAGCCGTTGTAATCGCTGACAATGTGGTAAACCGAGGCACGATTCGCCTGAGTAACAGCGGCTCCAGTCACGCCGGAAGCCGCAATAAAATCCTGCAACTCGACCTCTTCGAGCAGCGAGTACGCTGCCGCCATCGCCTGCTTGCGTATCAGCGGATCTGAACTGCCTTTATTGGTCTGATTCATCACAACCAAAATACCGGCCAGTGCCGTGCTGACGATCACGATAAACATGATGAGTTCGATCAGACTCGCGCCGCGCTGCTCAGTGTACATAGCCGGTCTCCGCCTCCACTGTAACCGGCGTGGCATAACCTGCCACAGTGATGGCTTGAGCAGCGCTCGGTTTTCCCAGTGTATCGAAGTAAAAAGCCGTCGCCCCGCTCAAGGTGATACCGCCGGGCGCGGTAACCTTATAAGGTATTTGTCCGGACGGGCCGGCCAGGTTACTGCCCGGGCAAGTCGCAGTGACATGCGCGCTGCTTGATTGAGTCGCATCATAGGTCAGCGTGATGCTGTTTGCGGCGAACGTCACACAGATAAAACGGTTCTGCGCGCTCGCTGCTTTCTGCGCATAGCGCAAGGTCGCTTTAAGCTGATCCGCGTAACCTCGCGACTGAAAAACACTGGTGCCGAAAAATCGGGGGACAGCCACCGCACCCATGATGCCGATAATAACCATGGTCATTACCAGCTCAATCAGCGTAAAGCCTTTTATCAATTTGGAATTAACGTCCGGCATTCATCAACCTGTTCCCTATGTTGCGCCAAGACTGACAAAAAAACAGGGGAGCAAGCTCCCCTGTTTTATATCCCGAATCTGCGGACTATCAGCAACCGGTATTAACTGTAGTAATTGTCGGTGCAGCACCCGCTGCTGCTGCGGCAACATAGCTAACCTGGCATGAAGCTGGCGTGCCCGCTCCTGTCACCTGAACAACCCCTGCAGAAGGTACGGTATAACCTGTGCCATTTACACCAGCCAGAACCGTGATATCAGTTGCAGAAGGATAATTATTGACCATCGTATATGACACGCCTTCGATCGTCACCACACTGCTGGCCGCAATAATTGACGCGGAATGAGCCATGTTCGCTGCGGAACGGATCGCGCCATCTGCACCGGCCAGCGTCGCTTTGCGCGCATCACCGGAAATATTGACAAACTTCGGCAACGCAACCGCAGCCAGGATACCCAAAATCACAATTACCATCACCAGTTCGATCAGTGTAAAACCTGCTTGCTTCTTCATCATTACGCTCCCAAAATGTAAGGCTTGAGCCTCTGTTCAATTCGTCCATCCAGCACATGTAGGCGATATTCGCCAAACATTGCGAACTATATGTGAAATACCCTGTTGCGACAACTGCAATTTATCCGAAGAACAACGCTCAGGACAAGGGCATGCTCACGTTACATCGGTAACAATGCTTGTGGTCACAATAGCGTCAGTTTGTTCCGCGTCCGGTTCAGGTCTCAGCACGGAAGGAAAAGAAATGATGCGCTGGCCTTCACGAAGCCGCTGCGACGCCTTGAGCAATTGCTCGATCATGTAGGCATTTTCAATATCAGGCACCAGCGCCAGGGTTTGTGAGTCCTTTTCGGACACGAGGCAGATACGATAAAACTGTTTTTGTATACGGTGATATTGGCGCATTAAACCTACCTCCTGATGTTGAACTTGATTATACATAATTCCGCTGTCATCACTTCTCGAAACTATCAACCGCAAACTACAAAACCGAAAACCGGATCTTAGTGCATCGCCGCCTTACCCAGATCCCACATCGGCAGAAAGACGCCCAATGCGAGGACAAGTACCAGTGCACCCAGCGATACAATCAGAATAGGCTCGATCTTGGAACTCAATGTCGCCACTTCATATTTCACTTCCTGTTCATACATATCCGCCACTTCAGCCATCAACCCGTCCAGGTCGCCGGTCTCTTCACCGACCGCGATCATCTGCAATACGATCGGATTAAACACACCGGCTGTGACAGCCGTGCGCAGTATGCTCTCACCGCGTTCGATGCCCTCGCGCATCTTGTCGATACGTTGACGCATGAATTCATTATCCACCACCAGACTGACCACGGTCATGCCTTGCAGGATCGGCATGCCACTTTTGAATGTCAACGCCAGACTGCGTGCAAAACGCGACAAGGTAGCCTTGAAGATAATCGGCCCCACGATGGGCAGCTTCAGCTTGTACTTATCCCAGTTGTAACGCCCTGTGCTGGTATTGATGTAATAGCGGATTCCCGTTACAGCGCCTGCCAGCATCGCCAGCAGAAGCCACCAATAGCTCACCATAAATGCGGAAAAACCCAGCAACAGTTTGGTAATAGCGGGCAGATCGGCATGAAAACCCGCATACACCTTGGCGAAAGTGGGGATCACAAACAGATTGATGATGACGATGGCCAGACCCATCGCGATCACCACGAATGAGGGATAACGTAACGCGGTGCCGATACGTTCCTTCATGTCGCGCTCGAAATCCAGATAAGCAAACAGACGGATGAAAGTCTGATCGAGCATGCCGGTCATTTCGCCGACTTGCACCATGCTGACATAGAACACGGAAAACACCTTGGGATGACGGCGCAGCGCCGTACTCAATTCACGCCCGCTATCCAGACTTTCGCGCAAATCCTGCAACAGCGCGGCAAAGGTCGGATTTTGCGTAGATTCCTGCAAGCCCGCCAGCGCACGCAGTATCGGCACGCCTGCCTTGAGCAGCGTGTACATCTGGCGGCTGAACAACATCAAATCCATCGGGGTGATAGGTTTCGCGGTCAAGTGTTTGAGCCAATCCGCCTGTTTTGCGTTGCTGCCGCTCACGCCGTGGAACGGCTGTATATCAACAGGCGTCACGCCCATATTGCTCAAATGATCAGCAATTGCACCGCTGTCATCGCCTTCGAGCGTACCTGCCACGGTACCGCCGCTTGCGTTACGGCCTTTATAAGCGAATACCGCCACGATCAGTCTTCCACCTGATTGCTGATACGCATGACTTCCGCCACGGTGGTCTGCCCCTGCAGCATTTGTACCAGCGCGTGATCAACCAGCGTCTTGCCGCGCATATGTTCACTAGCTACCGTCATGAAATGACTGACGCTGTCATGTGCCGCCGCTTCAACCATTTCGCGGCCCATTTCCAGCATCTCATACACGCCCATACGTCCGTGATAACCGGTACCGTTGCAATGCGAACAACCACGTCCATGCATCAGGCTACCCAGCTGAGCGCCGCTCACGCCTTCCACTTCCAGCCATTCGACTTCCTGAGGCGTGGGAATATGTATTTCATTGCAGCTTTCACAAATGCGGCGCAACAGACGCTGCGCAATCACCGCCTGCACCGAAGAGGCCACCATGAAGCGCTGTATGCCCATATCGACCAGCCTGAACAAAGTTCCCGCCGCATCGCGGGTGTGCAGCGTGGACAGCACAAGGTGACCGGTCATCGCCGCGCGCAAACCGATCTGCGCGGTTTCTGCATCACGCATTTCACCGACCAGAATCACGTCCGGGTCTTGACGCAGTGCCGAGCGCAACACAGCTGAAAAAGTCAGTCCGATTTTTTCATTCACTTGCACCTGATTGATGCCGGGCAAGCGGTATTCCACCGGATCTTCAACAGTGAGCAGTTTCATGTCGATGGTGTTGATTTCAGCCAGCGCTGAATAAAGCGTCGTGGTCTTGCCGCTACCTGTCGGGCCTGTCACCAGAATCATGCCGTTGCTGCGGCGCAGAATCGCACGAAAGCGTTGCAACATATCGGGCGGCATACCCAGTTTATCCAGGCCGACCATGCCGCCGTCCTGCCGCAACAGTCGCATCACGACCGCCTCGCCATATTGCGTGGGACAGGTGGCAATACGCACATCGACACCCTTGTCGCGTACCCTGACATGAAAACGTCCGTCTTGTGGCAAGCGCTTTTCGGAGATATCAAGGCCTGACATTAATTTCAGCCTCAATACCAGAGCGGGCGCAATCTTGTTGCTGGCTTCAGTCTGCAAATGCAGCGCGCCGTCGATGCGAAAACGTATCACCAGTTTGCCTTCTTGCGGCTCGATGTGAATATCAGACGCGCGAATCTGCGTGGCATCATCGAACATGGTCTGCAACAGCTTGACCACCGGGGCCTCTTCGCTGCCGACATTGCTGGTCATTGAACCGAAGTCGACATAGCTGTCACCCAGCTCTTCACTGAGTTCGCGTGCCAATCCGGTAATCTCTTCGGTACGCCGGTAGCCTCGATCAATCGATTCAAGCAGCTGACCTTCGGTCACGACCGCCACATCGATATCGCACTTGACGATGCGCGCTATTTCATCGAAGGCAAACAGGTCGGTCGGGTCTGCCATACCAACCAGCAATACCCCGTTACGGTCTTCCAGCACAATGGCGCGAAAACGCCGCGCCTGATTTTCGGGCAATTTGCGAACCTGCTCGATATTGATGTTGTAGTATTTGAGATTGATATAGGGGACATGGAGTTGCTTGGCGAGCGCCTCGGAAATTTTCTCCTCGGTCACAAAACCATTGTCTACCAGTACGCGTCCTAACTTGCGCCCGGTGCGTTTTTGCTCATCCAGCGCGGATTTCAGCTGATCCTGCGAGATCAACTGCTCTTGCACCAGCAAATCACCTATGCGAACTTTCTCCGGACGCGCCATAATTCTTCCCTGATTGAATGCCACTAAATTTTTAGCTAACGGAAGTTAGCCTTTTTTCCAATTACTGACAAGACTTAACGCAAAATATGTTCCATGTGATTCTTTATCAGCCTGAAATACCGCCCAACACCGGCAATATCATCCGACTGTGCGCCAATACCGGCTGCCAGTTGCACCTGATCAAACCACTGGGTTTCACATTGGAAGACAAGCAATTGATCCGTGCCGGTCTTGATTATCACGAATTTGCCAAACTGCGCGTCCACGATGACTTGCCGGATTGCTTGTCGGCATTTGATCCTGCGCGCGTGTTCGCGCTCACCACCAAGGGCTCGCAACCTTTTCATAAAATCAGCTATCAATCCGGAGACGCATTCCTGTTCGGACCGGAGAGCCGCGGCCTGCCTGCAGAAATACTCAATATATTCAAGGAAGAACAGCGCGTACGCCTGCCGATGCTACCTGATAACCGCAGCTTGAATCTGTCCAACACCGTCGCGGTGGCCGTATTTGAGGCATGGAGACAGGTGGGATTCGAAGGAATGCAAAGATGAATGCAGCGTGCGGAATGCGGCCCGATTGCCAGCCGATATTGCCTTGCTAAAAACTTGTTTTCCAGTAAGCTTAAAAAATTGAGTCTATCGCATCATTTTCGCAACACGACAATCTGAAAACGGAACATCAATGAATACTGAAAATTTATCGAAAGAACAGCGGATACTGAGATCGATGCGCAAGATCCTGGCCAGCGTAGTCAAGGACACAGCCACCAAACCCGGCATGCCTCACCCGCTGTCTGAGGGTACGATTCAGGATATTCGTGATTGCTTTGGCGCGATTTCGGAGCGCGAGGCGGAGCTGGCTGAAGAATTGGGTCTGAACAGGAACGAAAAGCCGTACTACAGAGATCAGCCACAAAAGAGCAATGTCATCAAATTGCATCTGGATAAACATGAGGACTGATTTATCTGACTAACTGGGAAGCACACCCGACTTTCCGCCGCCGGTGAGTCACATGTTTTACTGGCTGAATTCCAGACTCGTGGTGCGATTGAGCAGGGTGGACGCCATCTCGGCGGCAGGCACATGCTCGTAGAGCACACGATAAACGGCTTCACTGATGGGCATGTCGACTCCGATACGTTGCGCCAGACGGTACACTTCACGCACAGCGTACACACCTTCGGCGACGTGTCCCAGCTGGTGCAGAATCTCATCCAGCGTCTGCGCTTGCGCCAGCAACAAGCCGACCCGCCGATTGCGCGACAAGTCGCCGGTACAGGTTAGAATCAGGTCACCTGCACCCGACAAACCTCCCAGCGTTTCCTGCCGTCCACCCAGCTTCAATCCCAGCCGGGTAATCTCGGCAAGCCCTCGCGTGATCAGTGCAGCACGTGCGTTATTGCCCAGATGCATTCCGTCGCAAACACCCGCTGCGATCGCCATCACGTTTTTAACGGCGCCGCCGACTTCCACACCGATGACATCATTGCTGGCATAAACCCGCAAACGTGAATGGTGAAGCGCGTGCGCTGTTGCTTGCGCAAACGCCTCATCATTTGACGCCAGCACCAGCGCGGTCGGCAGACCAAGCGCCACTTCCAGCGCAAAACTCGGGCCGGACAACACACCGCAATGGACATCCGGCGGCAGCACCTGTTCGGCGACCTGATGGGGCAGCAAGGATGTTTGCGCCTCAAACCCCTTGCACAGCCACACCACACCGAAACCGGAAATACCGGATTGAACCAGCCGTTCCAGTGTCGCACGCAATGCGGCCGTTGGAACCGACAAAATGACCAGTTGCGCACATGCCAGAGAACCGGAAAAATCCGAACTCACCTCCAGATTATCGGGCAGCCGTGCATCCGGGAGATAACGCTGGTTGCAGCGCGCAGCGCGCATTGCAGCGACCTGCGCTGCATCACGCGCCCACAAGGTAACGCGATGCTGACCTGCAAGACTGATTGCCAGCGCCGTTCCCCAGGCACCTGCGCCAATAACGGTAATATTCATTATTAATCAATAAGATAGGATATAAATGAAGGGGTTCGAACTAAAGGACAGGAAACCGTGAACGGAAAACCGGATCTACTCTCCCCATACCTCGTTACTGCGCACGTAGCCGGTTTCACCGCTCTGGTGACGCACTTTCACCCAGCCTGTGCCGGTCGCTTCAAGCGCTTCGAGCGCCACCTGCCCTCGCACCTGAAACACGCGTGCAGAGCCGGTATCCGGCTCTGCACGCACATCGACCACAGAATTCACTGCGACGACGTATTTCTTGTTACTCAATACACGCTTTTCCAGCCAATACAACGTACCAGAACGATCACGCACCTTGACCCAATTATCCAGCGTGACGACCTGCTCAAAAGGCATATAACGGTTCACGACGAACTGTTTCTTTGCCATCAGTGAGGGCGCGTCGTAAAGAATTGCGCTGCTTTCGCCAACCGACACATAATCCACCGCATGCGCTGTCATCACACAAAACAAGATTCCGAGTGTGACAAACAGGCGTTTCATCTGGTTAATGTGTCGTCGCTGCAGCTGTCTGAGCTTGCTGCTGCTGATACAGAACGTCGAAATTGATCGGGTTTAACATGACAGGTGCGAAACCGGCACGCACGGCCACATCGGAGACAACTTCGCGCAAATACGGGAACAGGATGTTAGGACACATCACCGCCAGCACAGGCTCCATTTCGGCTTCAGGCAAATTGCGCAAGGTAAATATCCCGGCCTGTTTTGCCTCAATCAGAAACATCACCTTCTCGCCCACCTTGGCCGTTACGGTTGCAGTCACATTGACTTCAAACACGCCCTCATCGACGGTGAGCGCCGATGTATGCAATTGCACTTCTATTTGCGGATTTTCACGTTCCAGAAAAATCTGCGGCGCATGCGGGATTTCAAGAGACAGATCCTTTACATAGATCTTATCCATGTTGAATACAGGTTGAGTGTTTGCTGCTTCAGTCATGCTTATTCCTTTTGTTAGTTAGCCAGCAATGCGTTTAATTCACCGGCATGATCCAGTGCTGCCAGATCGTCGAAGCCGCCAATGTGCTGTTCGTTGATAAAAATTTGCGGCACCGTGCGTCGCCCGGTGAGTTCCACCATCTTGATGCGTAACTCCGGCTGCAAATCCACCCGGATCTTATTGATAGCGGTGACGCCCTTGCGTTGCAGCAATTGTTCGGCACGAATGCAGTAAGGGCACACTTCTGTCGTGTACATGATGATATTTGCCATGATTCTTATCCCTGTTTTTGCGTTGGCAGATTCGCTTTTTGCCATGCCATCACGCCACCTGCCAGATTATATGCCTGAGTAAATCCCTGTTTGGCCAGCGTCACGCAGGCCGAGCCTGACCGTTGGCCGCTCCGGCAAACCACCACGATGGGCCTGTCCTTATATTTTGCCAGTTCGCCGATACGCGCCTGCAAATTCCCCAGCGGAATCAACTGGGAGTTCAGTAAATGCCCGTTCTTGTATTCCTCAGGCTGACGCACATCCAGTATAAAGGCGTTCTTGTGATTGATGAGTTGCAGCGCGCCATTGGCATCAACATCATTGATACCGCGAACACGGCTGCCGAACATCGACCAGAGAAGCATTGCACCGCTCATCAACGCGAGGGATATAGGGAAAAAATTACTTGTTATGAATTGCACTGGCGTACTCCTGTTCTGACTTAAGTGCGAATTCTAGCAGAGCGGCAAAATGCGCGGGGTCTTTCTGTGCTAATTTGACCAACTGTTGTTGCGCGTCCTTATTGTCTGGATAAGACCATACCGCCTGTTCAAACACACGTTGCGCCTGTATCGCCTGACCGTTTTGCGCCAGTAAATAGGATTGCCGATAAGCAACTTGTGCGATGGGGATGAACCGAATCACACTGGAGTTGAGTGCAAGCTTGGTTTGGAGATAGTCCGCATTCACCTCAAAATACGAACTCATGAACAAATCGGCATAAGGCGACAACAAGGGTACACCCTGCAATGCGACCAGTCCGTCGCGGCTGCGCTGAAAACTCTGTGCGACATTTCCGCTGCGTGTCGCCAGCGTTTCCTTGAGTCGCTGATAACCGATGGACAACTGGAGCAATGATAAAAATCCCATCAACAGCATTGCCGCCATCGACAGGCGACCGACGTTGCGCAATTCAAGCCGATAGTGCGTCTCATCCAGCGCGCCCAGCAAAATCGCCGCGACCGCAAAGAAATACAGGTACCAGAGCGGATATTCCAGCAGACTGTGGATTGCCAGCACGCCCAGTATGGCATAGGCCCACCAGTGCGCCGCATCCCGCGCGGCACGCCGAAGCCCATGCAGCCAAACGCCGACAGTTACGAACAAAACCGCCAGCCCCGCCATTCCGGTCTCAGCCGCCAATTGAAAAATCAGATTGTGTGCATTATTGTAAAGCCCGGAAATATTTGCCTGTCGCAATACCGGCCCCAACTGAAAATGCTGCCATGCGAACTGGCCGAAGCCTGCGCCCAGCCACGGCGACTGCATGAACATCAGCCACGCTTCATGCCACAGATACAGGCGGATATCGCCTGACGCCGTATCGCCGAACATGCGGTGCATCACATCAAAATTATTGCCGGCGCCTTTGATGAACGGTAACTGCACGATCCCATGCATCGCTGCAAAACCGGCCAGCACCAGCAGGCAGTAATACAGCAAAGGACGCAGAGCGGGCATGCGTCGGCCAGCCCACCAGGCCAGCAGCGGCATCATCATCAGATACAGCCAACTGCTGCGCGAACCACTCAGTGTCATCACAAACAACAGCGGGATCGCCAGCAGCACCACAACGCCTGCCGGCAATTTACGTTGTTGAAACAGCAGCCCCAACGAAATCAGGCCCAGCGCAATGTAATCGGCAAAATGATTCGGCTGGGCGAGATTACCGTAAACGCCGGCGGACATCTTCACTACCACCACCGCATCCAGTAATGTGTGCCAGCGAAAATGCTGCAGCACGCCGATCAACGCGCTGGATTCGGCACCCGCCAGCAAAAATATCGCCAGCACCAGCGCTAATTTTTCGATGCCGAAACATGCCCGCAGCCAGTTGCCCAACATCATCAGCAACAGTCCGAAAAGCAGGTACAACAGATACAGCAAAGCCTGGTCAAAATAAACAATTAAACCCAGCGCAGCTTGCAGCAACACCAGTGCGATGAGTGCTGCGGGCAACTGCACGATGCGCGGGATTTGCGGCTGACGCCAGTAATCCCGGGTGAGCAACAAAGCGGTTGCCAGTACGCCCAGCAGCGCACTCCACCATTCCTGATCGAACGTGGTCAGCGGATATTGATGACGGTAATTCAGAAAAGGCAAAACCCACATCAATCCGACCAGGGTCAGGCTGATGCGGGCTAATGTCACTTGTTGCAGTTTTTCCCTCAGCAAGAACCGCTCTTGATGCCGAATTTTGCCAGGATGCTATTCAACGGGCAAAACCGGGTAAAACCGCTTTGAAACAGGTTCAATCCCACAAAGGCCGTGAGCAGCAAAAAGTACTGGCTGACAAACAATGGACTGGCTTCGACACCCAGCGCCAGTGACAACAAAATAAAACTGCCTGCGACGATATGAACGATACGATCTGCACCCATCAGCGTTAATCTCCTAACTATTTGATTAAAAATATATTATTTAAATTTTTTGTACAGCACGGAGTAATACAGCACCGGAATTACCACCAGCGTCAGCACGGTAGATACAAGAATACCGAAAATCAGCGAAATGGCCAGCCCGTTGAAGATCGGATCATCCAGAATAAAAAATGCGCCCAGCATGGCTGCAAGACCGGTCAGAATAATCGGTTTGGCGCGCGCGCCCGCAGCCGAAATGACGGCTTGCTGCAATACTATCCCGCTCGCCAGTTGCAAATTGATAAAATCCACCAGCAAGATCGAATTGCGCACAATGATACCCGCCAGCGCAATCATGCCTATCATTGACGTTGCCGTATACTGTGAACCGAGCAATGCATGCCCCGGCATCACACCGATAATGGTCAGCGGAATCGGCGCCATGATGACCAGCGGCACCAGATACGACTTGAACTGTGCGACCACCAGCAGGTAGATCAGGATCAGGCCGACACCATAGGCGATCCCCATATCGCGGAAGGTCTCAAATGTCACCTGCCATTCGCCGTCCCACTTCAGTGCATAACCGGCATAAGGGTCGCCCGGGGTCTTGAAGAAATAACTTTTCAAATTGCCGCCCTGTTCAAGGGGCGTACCGCTGACAAGGCTATTGATACCGAACATGCCATACAACGGGCTGTCCAGCTTGCCTGCCATGTCGCCGAACACATATACCACCGGCAACATATCCTTGTGATAGATCGGGTAATCACGCGCAACCGGTATTACCTGCACCACTTCGGATATCGGCACCAGCACCCCGTCCCTGGCACGCACCTTGAGCTTGAGTACTTCATCGATATTGCTGCGTTCCGATGCAGGCAAACCGATGCGCAGCGGCGGTGCATATTTAGCGCTTTCGTCGTGTAATGAAGCGACATCCTGCCCGCTCAGTGCAACGCCGATCACATCCACGATATCTCGCGGATCAACTCCCAGCAATGCGGCTTTGCTTTGCAATACACGCAATTGTAATTTTGGCGCCGCCTGCGTCACCGTATCGTCGATACCGACAATGCCATCGACCTTGCCGAATTGCCCGCGTACTTGAGTCGCCACACGGCGTGCACCCTCATAATCCGGTCCGTAGATCTCGGCGACGATAGGCGACATGACCGGCGGACCTGGCGGCACTTCCACTATTTTTACATTTGCGCCCCAGGTTCCGGCGATTTTCTGGATAGGCCCCAGCATGGCGGTCGCAATTTCATGACTGCTGCGGCTGCGATGATGCTTGTCGCGCAAGTTGATCTGTATATCCCCCTGATCAGCGCCGCTGCGCAAATAGTATTGCCGCACCAGCCCGTTGAAGTTGATCGGAGAAGCGGCACCCGCGTAAGCCTCATAGTCGGTTACTTCCGGCACCGTCGCCAGGAAGCCGCCGATGTCGTGCAGCACCGCATTCGTCTGTTCCAGTGCGGTACCCGCAGGCATATCCACCACAACCTGGAATTCGGATTTATTGTCGAACGGCAGCATTTTCAGAATCACCAGCTTCACTACGCCCAGCGACACGGCCATCAGCAATCCGGCCAGGATAACCAGCCACAACTTGCGGCGTGCCGGCTTACCCTGCTCACCATTCAAAAATGGACTCAACACGCGACTGAAGAAACGACTGATCGCGGATTCGCCTTCTTCCTGCACGACAGCGTGATGAGAGTCTGCAAAATGCAGCACCAGCCAGGGCGTGATGACAAACGCCACTGCCAGCGAAATCAACATTCCCATGCTGGCATTGATCGGAATCGGGCTCATGTAGGGGCCCATCAGACCGCTGACAAAAGCCATCGGCAGCAATGCAGCGATGACCGTCAGTGTGGCCAGAATAGTCGGGCTTCCGACTTCATCCACGGCCTCGGGAATAATTTCAGATAAAGGCTGATGCGGTGACAACACGCGGCGGCGATGTATATTTTCGACGACCACGATTGCGTCATCCACCAGAATACCGATGGAAAAAATCAGCGCGAACAAGGATACCCGGTTCAGCGTAAATCCCCAGGCCCATGAGGCAAACAGCGTCGCCGCCAAGGTCAGCAACACCGCAACGCCAACGACCATCGCTTCGCGCCGCCCCATCGCCAGCCAAACCAATGCAACCACCGCTGTTGTCGCAAACAACAGTTTCTTGATCAGTTTCATTGCCTTGTCGTTGGCAGTCTCACCATAGTTCCGCGTGATAACAACCTGCACATCTGCGGGAATCACAGAGCCTTTAAGATTCTCCACTCGCGCCAGTAAACCATCGGCAACCTCTACCGCATTTGCACCCGGTTTTTTCGAAATCGCGACTGTCACTGCGGTAAATTCGCCATGCGCCTTGATTTGCTTGTCGTCCGCTGCCGGGCCGGTACCCATCCAGACATAGCTGCCCGGCTGATCCGCGCCATCCTGCACCTCAGCGACATCGCGCAAGAACACCGGCTTGTTATTCGCGACCCCAACGACCAACTGCCTGACTTCACTGGCATTGCGCAGGAAACTGCCGGTTTGCACCAGCACTTCACGGTTACCCTGCACCAGATTTCCGGCATTCTGCGAGACATTGGCAGATTGCAAAGCGGCACGAACATCCTGCATGGACAATCCAAAGGCATTCAGGCTTTCCGGGCTGAGCAGCACACGCGCCACGCGCTGCGTTCCACCCAGCGTGGACACTTCACGCGTACCTGGTACGCGTTTTAACTCAGCTTCAATGGCATGCGCCACCTGGGTCAGTTCAAGCCCGCCGCCTATTGCCTGCTCACGCCACAAAGTAAACGCGACGATCGGCACATCGTCGATGCCTTTAGCCTTGATGATAGGCTGAGCAACCCCCAACGTGGGCGGCAGCCAGTCAGAATGTGAATTGATCACATCATACAATTTCACCAGCGAAGCAACATGCGCTTCTCCAACCTTGAACTGCACGGTAATGACTGCCATACCCGGCTGCGACACAGAATACACATGGTCCACACCCGCAATTTGCGACAAAACCTGTTCGGCGGGTGTAGCAACAGTCTGAGTGACGTCTTTTGCCGAAGCCCCCGGATAAGCAATCATCACGTTTGCCATGGTGACGTTAATCTGCGGCTCTTCCTCGCGCGGCGTTACCGCGATCGCAAACAATCCCAGCAGCACCGCAACCAGCGCCAGCAGCGGCGTCATCTGCGAATGCAGAAAATACCTGGCAATACGTCCTGAAATACCCATCCTTAAAAACCCCTGATTAACAATTTATAATTAATCGTTATTAATTACTGCTTCATTCCTGCTTTCACCGGATCCATTGCCACCTTTTCACCCGCTTGTAAGCCCGACAAGACTTCAATCAGGCCTTCGGCTGCCAATTCACCCACCCGGATCTGACGCAATTTCACCCCGCCTTTTTCATCCGCCACAAATACCGCGACAACCTCACTGCGACGCAGGATCGAATTCGCCGGGATCACCAGTTTTTTGATTTTTCCGACCACAAAATGGGCGCGCACGAACATACCCGGATAGAGTCCGGCTTCTTTGGCAGGCAGATACACGCGCACCAGCGTACTGTGCGTACGCACGTCGGCGACCGGTTGCACCGTCACTGAAGCTGCCTTAATCCAGCGGTTCAATGAGGGCACGTCCACCATTGCCTCCGGCTTTGCGCCGATTTCAGCCAGTTTATATTGAGGAACGCTCACTATCACGCGCATCTCGGCAGGATCAAAGCCCGTCATCAATGGCTTGCCCGGCATGACCATTTCGCCCAACTCCACCATACGTGCTGAAACGACACCGCTAAAGGGGGCGATCACTGATGTATAACCGTGTGCAAGACTGGCCTGACCTGCGCCCGCCTCACTGGCAGCCGCCTGTGCCAGGGCTACCTTGTAATCTACTTGCGCCTTGTCAAGGGCTGCCTGACTAATGAATTTTTGCGCAAATAATTGGCGTGAACGATCATAGGTTGATTTTGCATTCTGCACATTAGCCTGCGCCTGCAAAACCTGCGCCTGACTACCCGCCAGTGCTTGCACCGCTTCACGCTCATCGATGCGCAATATCACCTGACCACGGCTCACATGATCCCCCACATCAAAATTGACTTCCTTGACACGACCGCCAATTTGCGCAGAAACGGTAGACTGATGCGTTGCCTCAACCAGCCCTTCTGCACTGTAGGTTTGCGCAACCTCACGATATTCCACAGGCGAGACAGCCAGAGGCTCTGCAGCCTGCACGCCGGCAACCATCAATAACAAACCTGCCACACAGAGTATTCTCATGGTGTTCCTCACGCCTTAAATCAAATCCAATCGCGGATTATAATATAGAATATAAGAATATTCTTATATAGATCGCAAAAATATCCGTTATACGGTACAAAAAACTTCACGCATCATGCTCACCAGTTTCAGCGTACGCAAATCACCGATCCGGTAAAAAACCCTGTTCGCATCCTTGCGTGTCGCTAAAACGCCTTTGTCGCGCAAAATTGCCAAATGCTGTGAAATATTACTCTGCGATGTACCGACATGCTCGACGATGTCCTGAACGCTGACTTCCTGATCGCCCAACACGCACAAAATCTTCAGCCGCAAAGGATGAGCGATTGCCTTGATTGCATTAGATGCCTGCAGAATGTCTTCTTCTCTGTCTATTAATTTGCTCGCCATGATTTTTCCTTATAACACTCAACAAAGCCAATTCGGTTAAAATACACCACTCAAAATTAACAATTGCTTATATTCTACCTCAATGAACGCGACTCCTGTCTTACTGCTTATTCTGGATGGCTTCGGCTACCGCATCGATCCCGACTCCAACGCTATTCTTGCGGCACGTAAACCCAACTGGGACGCACTGTGGCGCGAACATCCGCACACCCTGATTAACGCCTCGGAAAAGCACGTCGGCTTACCGTCTCTGCAAATGGGCAATTCAGAAGTGGGTCATCTGAACATCGGCGCCGGACGCATTGTATATCAGGACTTGAGCCGGGTTGATGTTGCAATCGAAGATGGCAGCTTCTTCAGCAATCCTGCACTGTCCGATGCCATTGCGATGGCAAAGCAAAACGACAGCGCACTGCACATCATGGGTCTGCTATCTAACGGTGGCGTGCACAGTCACGAGAACCACATCTATGCCATGCTGGAAATGGCAGTAAAGAATGGCCTGAAGAAGATTTACCTGCATGCCTTCCTGGACGGTCGGGATACGCCGCCAAAAAGCGCTGCGCACTCGCTTCACACATTACAAGACAAATGCAGCGCATTGGGCGCGGGAAAAATCGCCAGCGTGACCGGTCGTTTTTATGTGATGGACAGGGACAATCGCTGGGAACGCGTGCAACCGGCCTATGATTTGCTGACGCAAGGCACAGCTGAATATTCTGCAAGCGATGCATTAAGCGCGTTGGAAGCGGCCTACACGCGCGGCGAATCGGATGAATTTGTCAAACCAACCAGCATCCACTCAGCTGATGAGCCACCTGTTTCAATGCAGGATGGCGATGTTGTCGTGTTCATGAATTTCCGCGCTGATCGTGCCCGTGAAATTACCCGCGCGTTGACCGACTCGGCATTTACCGGATTTGAACGAAGCTTTCTGCCTAAATTTGGCAGCTTTGTCACGCTCAGCAACTATGGCGCAGAATTTACCCTGCCCTGCGCCTATACGGCTGAGGCAATTCACAACGACCTGGGCGAATATGTCTCAGGACTGGGATTGAAACAGCTGCGCATCGCCGAAACCGAAAAATATGCGCACGTCACGTATTTCTTCAGCGGCGGCAAGGAACAACCCTATCCCGGAGAAGACCGAATTCTCGTACCCTCACCCAAAGTAGCGACTTATGATCTGCAGCCGGAAATGAGCGCCTTTACCGTAACCGAAAAGCTGGAAGAGGCTATTTTGAGCCGCCAATATCCGCTCATTGTCTGCAACTATGCCAACGGCGACATGGTAGGTCACAGCGGCAACATGACCGCAGCCATTAAAGCCATCGAGACCCTGGATATTTGTATCGGACGCGTGGTCCGGGCAATGCAGTTCACAGGTGGCGAAGTCATCCTGACCGCCGACCACGGCAATGCCGAGCAGATGATGGACAACACAACACATCAGGCCCATACGGCGCACACGCTCAATCCGGTGCCGTTTCTGTACGTAGGACGACATGCTCAACTGCTTGAAGGCGGTTCGCTGCGCGATATAGCCCCCAGTCTGCTTTACATGATGGGACTCTCGCAACCCGAGGAAATGACAGGGCACAGCCTGATCCGGCTACAGTGAATTTTTTCGAGCGTTTAATTTCGTTA
>JAPLQK010000014.1 GCA_026399735.1 Pseudomonadota bacterium | reverse complement strand
TTATCCAGAAAATCCCGCTGCGCTTCGGTTTCCACACCCTCGGCAATCAGATTCAGAGCGAGTGCATCGGTCATCGCGATGATGGCCTGTACGATAGCGGCATCGTTCGGGTCGCTGGTAATATCCATCACGAAAGATTTGTCGATCTTGATTTGATCCAGCGGCAGGCGCTTCAGATATTGCAGCGATGAATAGCCGGTGCCAAAGTCGTCCATCGAGAAGCTCACCCCCAGCAATTTTATTTCACGCATCTTGGCGATGGTGTCATCCACATTGCCCAGTACAGTGCTCTCCGTCAGTTCCAGCTTGAGCAGCGAAGGTTTTGCGCCGCTCTCCAGCAGTACGCGTTGTACCTGCTCGACAAAATTAGCCTGGCGGAACTGCTTGGCGCTGACGTTTACCGCCAGGGTCAGATCGCGGGTCAATGCATCGTTCTGCCATGTCTTGAGCTGGGTACAAGCCGTTTCCAGCACCCACAACCCGATCGGCACGATCAGTCCGGTTTCCTCGGCCATCGGGATAAACTGATCGGGAAACACAAAGCCGCGCTCGGGTTGTTGCCAACGCAGCAGCGCTTCTGCGCCGATTGCCTTGCCGAAACTGTCGACCTGCACCTGGTAAAACAGACGGAATTCCAGGTTGTCGAGCGCACGATGCAAGTCTTTTTCCAACGCCGTTCGTGTTTCCAGTGCACGTTGCATCTGCGGGTCAAAGAAGCGGATGGTATTGCGCCCTGCGGCCTTGGCCTGATACATGGCTACATCGGCGTGCTTGAGCAATTCTTCGACGATTTCATGAGGACCCATAAACAGACTGATGCCGATGCTGGGCGTACTTTGGCACTCAAAATCTTTCAGCATGTAAGGCTTGATCAATTCACTGCGAATCTTTTCCGCAATCGCTTCAGCCTGGGTCGCCGCTTCAGCCTGTTGGCTGCTCAATGCTTCGACTAACACCACGAACTCGTCGCCACCGAGTCGCGCCACACTGTCCCCCTCGCGCAAACAGTCCTGTAAACGGCGCGCCACCTCGATCAACAGCAAGTCACCCACCGCATGACCTTGCGTATCATTAATGGTTTTAAAATGGTCCAGATCCAGGAACAGCAATGCACCATGTTGCTCATTACGCGCAACTAGTGCCTGATGCAGGCGATCCAGCAATAAGCGACGATTCGGCAGTCGGGTCAGCGGATCGTAAAAGGCCAGTTGGTGTATCTCCTGTTCCGATTGCTTGAGCTGGCTGATATCGCGGAACACCGCCACATAATGGGTCACCTGATGACGGGTGCCATAAACGGCCGTGATGGTCATGGCTTTCGGGTAGATTTCACCGCTTTTGCGTTTGTCCCACACCTCACCGGACCACTTCCCGGTTTCAAGCAGGGCTGACCACATGGTCTGGTAGAAGGCGCCATCATGCCGCCCTGATTGGAGCATGCTGGGATTGTTGCCGATCACCTCTTCCGCAGCATAGCCGGTAATGTCCTGAAAGGCCTGATTGACGCGCAAAATTTTAGACGTCGCATCGGTAATCAGGATCGCCTCCTGGGTTTCGAAGGTGGCAGCAGCGATGCGCAGCGTTTCTTCGGTATGTTTGCGTTCAGACACGTCACGCAGGAACGCGATAAAGAGATTTTTCGTCGCAATGAAGGAGGTGACCACCTCGATGTAAATCAGATGCCCGTCATGATGGCGGTGCTGGGTCTCGAAACGGTCCGAGCCCTGTTCGATGATACGCAGGATATGCGCCGTGACGGCTTCAACGGTTTGTTCTACAGCCTCGAACCTGGAGATGTGTTTGCCTGCGATCTGCTCCGGGCGATAACCGATCATGTGACAATAGGCTTCGTTGACTTCCAGGATGTAGCCGTTCTGATCAATCTTCCAGAAGCCTTCACCCGATGCATCCATCATGACGCGCAATTCATTGAGTGCATCGGCCTCTTTTTGCTGCGCATCGTGAATTTTTTGCTGGTCAAGCTTGCGCCCGGTGATATCGCGGGTCACACCGAGTAAAGCAGTAATCTTTCCCTGACCATCGCGCATCGGCACTGCATGGGTTTCCAGCCAGCGGTGTCCGCCTTTAAGTCCGGTTACTTCAAATTCCAGGTCGCCCGATCCGCCTTCGAATACGTGGCGCAGGAGGGCTGCGAATGGCTTGTGGTAATGCGCTGCCATCATGCTCATTGTCTGTCGTCCGACAATCTGTTCGGCGCTATCCGCTTCCAGCATGCGCAGGCCGGCCGGGTTGATTTGCAGCAACGTTCCGTCGGCGGCCAGCAATTTTACGCACTCGGGCTCGTTCTCGATGATGGTGCGCAGCTTGAGCTCGCTTGCGGCCAGTTGTTCCGCCATCTGCTGGCGCTCGGCTTGCAGCGCATAGCTGTCCAGGGCGTAGTCGACATCGGTCGCCATTTCCACCAGCAAGTTACGCGCGGCTTCGTCGAACGCGTTGATTTCGCCTGAATACAGGGTAATCACGCCGATGACCTTACCCTGACGGTGCAGCGGCAATGCGGCGCAGGCCGCCCAGCCTGAGCGTGCGCCGCGTTCATGCCATAGCGCAAGTCGCGCTTCATTCAAATAGTCCTGACACCAGAACGGACGATTTTCGCGCATCACGATACCGACCGGTCCCCGCCCGGAAGCTTCGTCGGCACGTACCGATATCTGTATATCCTCCAGATAATCCGTGCCGGTGCCAAATGCAGATACCGGTTTAATCGTCTGATTTGATTCATCCAGCAAACCGATCCAGGCCATTTTCATTCCGCCTAATTGCACCACATCGCGGCAGATTTGCGGGAACAACTCGGCTTCACCGGTGCATCGCAGGATGGTCTGATTGCTTTTGTTCAGTGCGGCATAAAGCCTGGTCAGTCGCTTGAGTGTTGTCTGGTCGGTGCTGCGTTCTGCCTGCAAGGCCGCCACCAGCAGATCGACCAACACCAGCGTGGCAAAAAACAGCCACAGCATGAAAGTCCCGTGTTGGTAGCCCTCAACGTGGAACGGTCCCAACCCGCGCCCGGTCGCCAATGCCGCCATGAATGCAGGCAGCAGGGTGCCCAGCGATGAACCCAATACGCCGAAGCGCATGGCCGACCAGACGACCAGCGGCAACAGGATAAAAACCTGCGGCTGAGAATCGTGGCTGAGAAAAAATACGCCCCAACTCAGTGCGAACATGCTCAGACACCAGACCGTAAATTCCGCCCGCCGTGCCCATAATGTCGCCAACCTGTCGCGGCTGATATTCAACAGTAGCGGCGCAGCCAGCAACACGCCGACGAAATCGCCTGCCCACCAGGACAGCCAGGCCGCACCTGCACCCTGATTCGTCAGTCCGGTAAACAGCAGCAGGCTGCTCACCCCGCCGCTGGCGCTGACCAGCATTCCGACGGCGGCCGCCGAAACAAGTGACAAAATGTCGCAGGCGCGATCGAGATGGGTATGAAATTTCAACTGGTGCAACAACCAGACGGCCAGCAAGGGCGCCAGCGTATTGCCCAGTGCGATACTGATGTCCAGCAGCGGGGTGGCATCAACAGAAAAATTGGTGGTCAGTGCCCCCAGAAATATCCCCGGCCAGCAGCGGTAACCCCAGCGCAATAATGCCGCCACGGCGATACCGGTAGGCAGCCAGATCAGCGTGATGTGAGATCCGATATAGGGGATCGCCAAACCCAGCCTGCCGAAGATAAAGTAAGCCAGTGCCAACAATAACGGCCTGGAGGCGAACTGAGAGAGCGGGTAACTGGCGGAGTCTTTTATTGAGGTTTGATTAAGCACGCAGTTCTTTTCATTTTGGATTCAAACAAAATTGAGCGTTGAATAACGCTCAAATTCCACCACAAGTCGTTCTGCATCCTAAACTGCGATGTATTACTCGAAGCTGTATGATACCCGATAAAGGAAATAACCATGCTGCCGCGCTATGCTGATGAATTGCTGCGACTTTTGATGACCAGCAAGATGCCCAGCAAACTTTCAATCAGGTAAGCGATGCTGGAGATGCCGTGGAGTATTTTGAACTGCCCGGCAAATGCGCTGTGCATGACATCGAGTGGTGACGCCTGTGCCTTCAGTTCAGTCATGACGGGTTGAATGCCGAACTGTATTATCAATGTAATCAACAGCATGGAAGAAATCACCCGGAACAGTCTCTGGCGAATAAACTCGCGTCCCGACCGGTTGAGGTAATAAATAATCAAATAGGCGCCGCAAGCCAGCCCAAGATAGCCTGCCCGGACAAACATCTGTCCGGCGAGCAGGCCCGCCAGCGGTTTGTCTGGTTGAGTATTAAACAGGACCGGCACGGCGAGATAACCGATGGCCCAGAGACTGCCGACCCAGGCGGTAATACACAGCGCTGCCAGATGATGAGTGAAATTTTTCATGAATCAAGGGTAGCACAGCGGCTGGCCAAATTCCTGTCTTGATCAGATTCCGCGTTATTTTATTTGTCTGCGGTTTTTTTAAGGCAGGAAAGCAATGTATGTACCAGCGAACCGAGCACAGTTTCCTGTTTTTCCCATTCAAGCGCATCCGTCTTATCTTCATCTTGTAAGTGAAGTTCTGAAAAATTCTCGGGTGCGACCGAGTAGAGCAGGCCGGGGGAAAATTGCTGTTCCATCACATATTCTCCTTGAATGTTGTATTGTCACAGTTAACAGTATATACAGTAATACTGTTAATGCAAGTGTGAATCACGCATGGCCGTCAGATGCATGCAAGCGGTGCTTTTTTCGCAATGCAAATGGTTTTTTCATTCTGCCCAGGGTTCTGCAGGGGAGCCGATCCAGCGTGTGCCCTGCGGGATGTTTTCCCCTTTCAGAATCAGGGTGAGCGGACCCAGTGTTGCGCCGTCGCCGATGTGTGCACCATACAGGATGGTGCTGCGCGCACCGATGGTGACACCGCGACCGATATTTACGGCGCCGATTTTCATGATGCGGTCTTCGAACAGGTGTGTCTGCGGGCCGCACCAGCTGTTGAGTGCAGCGTAGTCGCCTATGCTCACGCAATCGAATTCGGTCAATTGCGTGGTGTCCATATAAATTCCACGGCCTGTCTTGCAGCCGAGCAAGCGCATGCAGGGCGGCAACATCGGGGTGCCGCGCAAAAAGTCCACAAAATTGGGTACGGCGATGGATTCATAGAGATTCGTGACTGCCTCGCTGGCCCAGACAAAGGCGGTCCACATCGGGGCCGAACGGGACTTATAGCGACCTACGACCAGCCATTTTATTAATACCACAAACAGGAACGATCCCACGCCGTAGAGAAAACCGGCGAGGGAGAGCGCCAGCGCGGTATCTACAAAGCGTCCGGCGCCGGCTAACGGCATCACCAGCGCGACCGTGAGATAGCCCACCGCGATCACCACGGCCATCGGCATTACGATGCGCAGGCCTTCCACGAAGCCCCGGCTCAGGCGTCGCATCAGACTGGGGTGAAAAGTGAGCTTCGGGTCAAAGCCTTCAAACTGTTCGCGCGCCGGCAAAATAATGGGCGGGTTGCCGACCCAGGTGTCACCCGGTCGCATGCGATCGTTTGCAGGCACACTGGATTGCACGCCGATCAGCACATCGTCTGGCAGCACGCTGCCATCGGGCACAAAGGCGCCGTTGCCAAGGAACGTGCGGTTGCCGATCACCGTCGGGCGCAAGCTCATCCAGCCGCCCTCGATGCGCTCATCGCCCAGCATTACCCCGTCCGCCACAAAACTGTCGGTGCCGATGGTCAGCATGTCAGGCACTACGCCCAGCGCCGTAGAAATTTCGGTGCCGGAACCCACGCGGGCGCCGAGCAGACGGTACCACCAGGGCGCATACACGGTAGCGTACAGCCCGTGCAACACAAACAGGCTGGATTCCTGTATCTGGTTGCCCAGCCATTTGCCAAAATACACTGCGCTGTGCACAGACCAGCTGCCCTCTTTGAGTCTGGGCAATACCACCCAGCGAAAGCCGGCCGAGGCCAGTACGGTAGCCAGTACCAGCACTGCGCTGGCAGGAATAGATAGCAACAGGTAAGTGAAGAAGGCTCTCATGGGATAGAGATGCTCATCCATGTCTTTTAGCCAGCGTGCATCGATCCAGTCGATCAGGATAAAGCTCGGGAATACCGGCAGGAAAAACACCACAGCCACCAGATTGGCGCCCAGAAAGTAGAACAGCGTTTCCATTGCGGTGCGGCGGGCTGAGATTTGCACGCGCGGACGGCGAGCGGCAATATCGACTTGTTTGAAAAAATGCGCGGGCGAGCCTTCCCATTGCTGGGCATCGGGGACGCGCTGCCCGCTTGCCAGCGAAGAAAGTCCGCCCAGATGTGCGTAGTCGCCAATCGCGGTGTCGTCTTCCATCACCGCGTAGGAATCCACCACGGCTTCATTGCCTATACTGATGTTGCCTAAAATCAGGTAGCCGCGTTCGACGCGCGCGTTCTCCAGATTCACCGAGGAGCCAATGGATACGCCGTTGCCGATACTGAGCAGATCAGGGACGCGAACCGACAGCGCACCGATCAGCGCATCATTGCCTACCTTTGCGCCCAGCGCGCGCAGATACATCGCGTTCAGCGACGATCCTGACAGCAGATGACGCGGCGGTATCTCGGAAATCCGGTCTGCCAGCCACCAGCGGAAGTACATGACGCCCCACAGCGGGTAACGGCCCGGCTTGAGACGGCCCACCACCAGCCACTTGGCGGCGATGACAAGCAGGAAGCTGCCAAAATTGGCGAGCAGATAAACCAGCAGGGAGGCGAAGATGGCGCGCGTCATGCTGTCGCCTTCGTCGCCGGTGAAATAGTGATAGGTGAAGAAGGGCGACAGCCATTGCGCCATCTTCATGCACACCAGCGGCGGAATGGTGGCGGCCTGTGCAAGGCTGCACAGGATGCGACGCAAGCGGGGCGTTTCCACGATTTCGGGTTCTGCGGCGATGCCCGATATTTCCTTTTTTGCAAGGGCTGCGGCGATACTGCCGATTCTGCGTTCGCAGTAGATATCGTGCACGGTCACATTGGCAAAACGACTGTCTTCTCGCAGTTTCGAGACCAGGCGGGCGGCGAGCAGGGAATGCCCGCCCAGATCGGTAAAAAAGTCGGCATCGCGCAGCAAAGGCTGCCCGGGGAACAGATTTTTTAAGGCTGAAAACAGCGCGGTTTCAGCGGAGCCGTCAGGGAGATCGGACGCTGTATTGAGCGCGGTTTCGGTCAGCGGCAATGAACGCAGCGCCTTGCGGTCGATTTTTCCTGAGGTCAGGCGCGGCAGTATTTGTACCACCTCAAAGCGCGCAGGCACCATATAAGGCGGTAGTTGGGCGGCAAGATTTTTACGCAGTTCGGAAGCGATCGGCGCGGTATCCGCATTGGCGACATAAAAGGCGACCAGTTGTTCTACTTCGCCCACGTTTCTGAGTATCACGGCGGCGGTGCCAACCCCCGGCTCCTTTGCCAGCACGGCCTCGATTTCGCCCAGTTCTACGCGATAGCCGCGAATCTTGATCTGATCATCTACGCGGCCCAGGCACTGTACGTTGCCGGCTTCGTCGATGCGCGCCAGATCGCCCGTGTGATAAAGCCGTGCTTCGTGCTCACTGTTCGCATAGGGGTTGGCGACGAATTTTTCAGCGGTAAGGTCGGGGCGGCCAAGGTAGCCATCCGCTACGCCGGGCCCGATGATGCATAACTCGCCGGTCTCGCCCGGCGGTAACAGTTTAAGCTCGGCATCCACCACCAACAGACCGTAATTGGGCAGGGGTTTGCCTATGGTGACAGGCTCGCCGCGATGCAGGCAGGCGATACTGGCAGACACGGTGGCTTCGGTCGGGCCGTAAGTATTGAAAAGCTGCCGCTCGGGCGTGGCCCAGCGTTCGACCAGCGCCTGCGGACACATTTCACCGCCGAGGTTGATCAGACGCAGTCCGGACACGTCGCGCGGAAAAAGCGAGAGCAGGGTGGGAACGGCGTGCAGCACGCTGATTTTATTGGATTCCAGTGCCAGCGCGAGCGCATCCGGGTCGCCGGTAATTTCTTTCGGCGCCAGCCAAAGGGTCGCGCCAGCCAGGTAGGAAATCCAGATTTCCTCAAAGGACATGTCGAATGCAACGGAGAAGCCCTGATAGACCCGGTCGCTTTCGCGCACACCCAGCACTTCGTTTTCGCTGCGCAAAAAGTGGCAAATGCTGCGGTGGTTAACCGCGATACCCTTGGGTTTGCCGGTCGAGCCTGATGTGTAGATCACATAAGCCGGACAATCGGGCGTGAAGTCTTTACCGCGACGGACCAATGGCGCATCGGCGGGCAGCAATAGATCTTCCAGTATCCAAAGTGGTCGTGTGCATTCTGCCAATAAATCAAGCTGTGAACGGCAGGTGAGCAGCCCCGGGCTCTGTGCATCGTCGAGGCAGACTGCTATTCTCGCGGCCGGTGTGTCGGCGTCAAACGGTAACCAGGCGGCCCCTGCCTTGGTAATGGCGGCTTGTGCTACCAGCAGATCCGGCCCGCGCGGCAACCACAATCCCACTGTTTGCCCTGGCTGTATGCCAAGTTGAATCAGGCGACTGGCGACTCTGTCCGCCGCCGTATTCAATTCGCTATAACTCATCGTGCGCCTGCCGAAGATCAGCGCCGTTTTGTCAGGTAACCGAAGTGCGGTGGATTCAAGAAGATCGGGGAGTGTTTCGTTTTTCAGCAGGTCAGGGCGATGCGGGCCGCGCAGAATCATATCGGGAATCTCAAAGTTTTCAGCGGATTTAATATCAAACCGTCTTGTCGCTGATAGCTTACCATGCCAGTTAGCCCCTTTCCTAATTCGCCAGGGCATTTGATTAAAGGGATTTGATCGTTCCGGAAAATCCTGGTACTGACAGCAGGAAAGCCGCTCACAACGGGAAAGCTGCGACTGCCGGAGCGCCAGGATTCTGTTACAATCTGTCCGATGCGAGCAATGGACAGGAACGACAGCCGTAACATTTAATCGTGTTAAATGCTGATTTCCAAGTTAATTCAATTACTTGGTGTTTGGCTCTGTTTTCTCCTTTACCAGCATCCCATTTAAATTATTTCAAGGAACTGAGTATGCCAAGCGTAGAAACCGTGAGCGCGTTAGAACGTCGCCTGAACGCAACTATCCCACAACAAGCCCTGCGCACTCAGGTGGCTAACCGCCTGAAGCACATCGGCCGTACGGCAAAAATTGCCGGATTCCGTCCCGGTAAAATCCCGGCGAAAGTGCTTGAACAGCATTATGGAATGGAAGCGCGTCAGGAAGCGCTGGGCCAGGCTTTACAACATTCGTTTGCAGAAGCCGTTGATGAACAAAAATTGCGCGTTGCAGGCGATCCTGAATTCACCGTCAAGACCAATGACTGGAATGCCGATGAGATTGAATACAGTGCAACTTTCGAGGTTTACCCTGAAGTCGTGCTGGGCGATGTGGCTGTTGAATCGGTTGAGCGTGCGACCTATGAACTGAGTCAGAGCGACATCGATAACACCATCGCCACGCTGCGCAAACAGCGCGCAAGCTATGCTGGCGTTGATCGTGCCGCCGCAACTGACGACAAGGTCGTGATCGACTTTGTGGGCACTCTGGATGGTGCGGTATTTCAAGGTGGTGAGGCAAAGGATTATCCTGTCGAACTGGGTTCAGGCCGCATGCTGCCTGAATTTGAAGCAGCGATTGCCGGTATGAAGGTCGGCGAAACCAAGTCTTTTGACATGACTTTCCCGGAAAATTACCACGGCAAGGATGTCGCCGGTAAGGTGGTGACCTTTGCGATTACGCTGAACAGCGTTGAAGGCCCGGTATTGCCTGAAGTGGATGCGGAATTTGCCAAGTCGGTCGGTATCGCTGATGGCGATGTGGCCAAGCTGGCAGAGGAAATCCGCAGCAATCTGTTGCGCGAAGTGGTGCGTCGCCTGAAAGGCCGCAACAAGGATGCCGCGATGGATGCCTTGCTGAAAATTGCCCAGTTTGATTTGCCAAAGGCGCTGGTGCAATGGGAGTCGCAGCGTTTGATGGAACAAACTGCAAAGGATATGGAGCAGCGCGGTATGACCGCCAAGGGTATGCAGTTGCCGCCTGAACTGTTCCGTGAACGTGCCGAAAAGCGCGTCAAGCTCGGTTTGATTCTGGCTGATCTGGTTGAAAAATACAATTTGCAGGCGGAACCGGAAAAGGTTCGCGGTCTGGTTGAAGATTATGCGCAGAGTTTTGAACATCCTGAAGAAGTGGTGCGCTGGTATTATGCCGACCCTGCCCGTTTCCAGGAAATCGAAAATCTGGTACTGGAAGAAAATGTGGTGGACTGGGTGTTATCCCGCGCTCAAGTATCCGATAAGGCGCTGGAATTCGCAGAATTGATGGGGAGCTAGGATGTTTAACATGGAGCCGCAAAATATCGGCATGATCCCGATGGTGGTTGAAACCAGCGGACGCGGTGAGCGGGCTTATGATATTTATTCCCGCCTGCTCAAGGAACGTGTGGTGTTTCTGGTGGGTGAGGTGAATGATCACAGTGCGAATCTGATTGTGGCGCAGATGCTGTTTCTTGAGTCTGAAAATCCGGACAAGGATATTCACTTTTATATCAATTCGCCCGGCGGTTCGGTTACGGCAGGTATGGCAATTTACGATACCATGCAATTTATCAAACCTGCCGTCAGCACGCTGTGCATCGGTCAGGCGGCCAGTATGGGCGCATTTTTGCTGACAGCGGGCGAGAAGGGTAAGCGTTTCGCTTTGCCCAATTCGCGCGTGATGATCCATCAGCCTTTGGGTGGTTTCCGTGGTCAGGCGTCCGATATCGAAATTCATGCACGTGAAATATTATATTTAAAACAAAAGCTTAATCAGATGCTGGCGTTTCATACCGGTCAGGCTGTCGATGCAATCGAGCGCGATACGGATCGTGACAACTTCCTCAGTGCAGCGGATGCTGTCGCTTATGGATTGGTTGATCAGGTGATGGAAAAGCGTGTTTAACGATAACTTGATGGAGTCTTAAGTATGGCTATCGATAAAAAATCAGGCGAAAAACTGCTGTACTGTTCATTTTGCGGCAAGAGCCAGCATGAAGTGAAAAAACTGATTGCCGGGCCTTCGGTGTTCGTGTGTGATGAGTGCATTACCTTGTGCAACGACATTATGCGCGAAGAAATTCAGGGTGAAGCGGCCAAGGGCGACAAGACCGACTTGCCGGTACCCAAGGATATTTGCGCGAACCTGGATGAATATGTGATCGGTCAGGAACGCGCCAAGCGCATTCTGGCGGTGGCGGTGTACAACCATTACAAACGACTCAAGTGCAATATCAACGATGGTGTGGAACTGTCCAAGAGCAATATTCTGCTGGTAGGGCCGACAGGTTCGGGTAAAACGCTGCTTGCGCAAACGCTGGCACGCATGCTGGATGTGCCGTTCGTGATGGCAGATGCAACGACGCTGACCGAAGCGGGTTACGTGGGCGAGGACGTTGAAAACATCATTCAAAAGCTGTTGCAGGCCTGTGATTACAACGTCGAGAAGGCGCAGCGCGGTATCGTTTATGTCGATGAAATCGACAAGATTTCCAGGAAATCCGACAATCCGTCGATTACCCGGGATGTGTCCGGTGAAGGCGTGCAGCAGGCTTTGCTGAAACTGATCGAGGGTACCAAGGCTTCGATTCCGCCGCAGGGCGGGCGCAAGCATCCGAATACGGAATTTCTGCAAGTGGACACGACCAATATCCTGTTTATCTGCGGCGGCGCATTTGACGGGCTTGAAAAAGTTATCCGTAATCGTTCTTCCAAAGCCAGTATCGGATTCGGCGCGACCATCAGTTCCAAGGATGAGCGCAAAACCGGTGAAACACTACGGGATGTAGAACCGGAAGATCTGGTCAAGTTTGGTCTGATTCCTGAATTTGTCGGTCGTTTGCCGGTAATCGCGACGCTGGAAGAGCTGGATGAAGCGGCAATGAAGCAAATTCTGACCCAGCCCAAGAACGCGTTGACCAAACAGTATAAGAAACTGTTTGAAATGGAAGGTGTGGAACTTGAGTTTCGTGAAGATGCGCTGCTGGCGATTGCCAAAAAAGCGCTTGGACGTAAAACCGGCGCACGTGGTTTACGCTCGATTCTGGAGCAGGCGCTGCTGGACGTGATGTTCGATCTGCCGTCGATGGATGATGTCAGCAAGGTCGTACTGGATGCTTCCGGCGTTGCGGGTGAAGTCAAACCGATCATTGTGTACGCAGATACGCCTAAAGCGGCCTGATTTGTAAGTATTACCTGAAAATCTCAGAAAGTCGGTTTTATACCCGGTTTTTCGAGTTTTCAAATTATCTGGTTTCTTCAGGGATTGAATTCGCATAAACCATCCCCATTTAGCAAACCTGACCACGAATAGGTAATTGCCATGTCTGAACAAGATACCCCGATTGAACTTTATCCACTGTTGCCTTTGCGCGACGTGGTTGTATTCCCGCATATGGTCATTCCGCTGTTTGTCGGCCGGGCCAAGTCGATCAAGGCGCTGGAACTGGCGATGGAAGCGGGTCAATCCATCGTGCTGGTCGCACAAAAAACGGCCTCCAAGGATGATCCCGGCACGGATGATTTGTTCACTATCGGCAGTTTGGCGAATGTGCTGCAGATGCTCAAGCTGCCCGATGGCACGGTGAAGGTGCTGGTCGAGGGTACGCAACGCGTCAATGTGTTACGAGTGGATGATATCGACAGTCATTTTGTCGCGGAAGTCGAAATTGTGGCGTCCCAGGAGGATGAAGGCAGCGAAACCGAGGCAATGCGCCGTGCGCTGATTGCGCAGTTCGAACAGTTCGTCAAACTGAACAAAAAAATTCCTCCGGAAATACTGTCATCTCTGGCAGGTATCGATGATGCAGGTCGTCTGGCCGATATTATCGCAGCGCATCTGCCGCTGAAACTGGAACAAAAGCAGGACGTACTGGAGATTGCGCAGGTCAAGAAGCGTCTGGAGCATTTGCTCGGATTGCTCGAAGGCGAGATCGACATCTTGCAGGTCGAGAAACGCATCCGCGGGCGCGTCAAGCGTCAGATGGAAAAAAGTCAGCGCGAGTATTATCTGAACGAACAGGTCAAGGCGATTCAGAAGGAGTTGGGCGAAGACGAAGACGGCGCGGATTTTGACGGTCTGGACAAGAAAATCAAGGCTGCGGGCATGCCTAAAGAGGCGCGCACCAAAGCTGAAGCTGAACTCAAAAAACTGCGCATGATGTCACCCATGTCTGCGGAAGCGACGGTGGTACGCAACTATATTGACGTACTGATTGGCCTGCCGTGGAAGAAAAAGACCAAAATAAGCGCCGATCTCAAGCAGGCTGAAGTGGTGCTGGAAGAAGATCACTACGGGCTGGATAAGGTCAAGGAACGCATTTTGGAATATCTGGCAGTGCAGCAACGTGTCGACAAACTTAAGGCTCCGATTCTGTGCCTGGTTGGTCCCCCAGGTGTGGGCAAGACGTCGCTTGGTCAGTCCATCGCGCGTGCCACCAACCGTAAGTTCGTGCGCATGTCTTTGGGTGGCGTGCGCGACGAGTCGGAGATACGCGGTCATCGCCGTACCTATATCGGCTCCATGCCCGGCAAGATATTGCAGAACATGAGCAAGGTTGCGGTGAAAAACCCGCTGTTTCTGCTGGATGAAGTGGACAAGATGGGGCAGGACATGCGCGGCGATCCGTCGGCCGCGTTGCTGGAAGTGCTCGATCCGGAACAGAATTCGACCTTTGTCGATCATTACGTCGAGGTGGAGTATGACCTGTCTGATGTAATGTTTGTCGCAACCGCGAATACCTTGAATATTCCGGACGCATTGATGGATCGCATGGAAATCATTCATGTGTCCAGTTATATGGAAGACGAAAAGATCAATATTGCCACCCGTTATCTGGTGCCTAAGGCGATCAAGAACAACGGCCTGAAGCCGGAAGAAATCAGCATCGCCGAGACGGCATTGCGCGATATCGTGCGCTATTACGTTCGTGAGGCGGGTGTGCGCGGTCTGGAGCGTGAAATTTCCAAGATTTGCCGCAAGGTGGTGAAGGCGTTGTTGCTCAAAACCCGCGAAACGAAAGTGACGGTCAATTCGCGCAATCTCGACAAATATCTGGGCGTGCGACGCTACTCCTATGGCGTGGCCGAGAAACACAATCAGGTAGGACAAGTCACCGGTCTGGCGTGGACTGAAGTGGGCGGCGAATTGCTGACGATAGAAACCGTAGTGTTGCCTGGCAAGGGTAAGACAACGACCACCGGCAAGCTGGGTGAAGTGATGCAGGAATCGATACAGGCGGCGTTGAGCGTGGTGAGGAGTCGCACCAAACGTCTTGGCATCGACGACGATTTCTATCAGAAGACCGATTTGCATATTCATTTGCCTGAAGGCGCGATTCCGAAAGACGGGCCGAGCGCTGGTGTGGGGATGTGTACGGCGATGGTTTCCGCTTTGACGGGGATTCCGGTTCGGGCGGACGTGGCCATGACAGGTGAAATCACCTTGCGCGGTGAAGTATTGCCGATCGGTGGTTTGAAGGAAAAACTGATCGCGGCACAGCGCGGCGGTATCAAAACGGTGCTGATCCCTGAAGAAAACGTCAAGGATCTGGCCGAAATTTCCGATAACGTGAAAAACAAGCTGGATATCCATCCGGTTAAATGGATAGAGCAGGTGCTGGAGATGGCGTTGGAGCGCAAGCCTGTGCCGCGTGAGGATGTTATCGCGCCTGTTGTCGAACTGGCAGTTGATGTCAAGCTTGCTGACCCTGCCGTTGTGACCAAGCACTAGTTCAGGTCGTGCAGGTGGTTTGGGATGCCGATTTTTGTGTCCTGGTCAGGTGTACGGCTGTTTTACATCAATATCGGCTCAGCGAACGAATTTTGTTCTCCTGAGCCGATATTGAGTTTTCTCGCCATTGTTCTTTGCGGGTGAATGTTTTTTCCGGATTAAACGGGTGTTTTTTGCATATTAAACTTGACCACAGGCGTGCTGTCTTGATATAAATGCGCCTTCGGTGGCTGTCGAATTTTTAACTGCGATATAGGGGACTTACGTGAACAAATCTGATCTGGTTGATGCAATTGCGATATCCGCTGATATTTCCAAGGCGGCTGCAGGTCGTGCTCTGGACGGCGCGATTGATGCAATCAAGAACGCATTGAAGAATGGCGATGAAGTCAGCCTGGTTGGTTTCGGGGCGTTTTCCGTGGGCGAACGTGCCGCTCGTGCGGGTCGTAATCCAAGCACAGGGACTGCAATTACCATCAAGGCTGCGAAGGTTCCGAAATTTCGTGCTGGTAAAGGTTTGAAGGATGCTGTAAACTAGCATTCTTTGTCGGGTGCTTAGCTCAGCTGGTAGAGCACCGCCCTTACAAGGCGATTGTCGGCGGTTCGAACCCGTCAGCACCCACCAAATTGGTGAGTAGTAAATAGTTAGTAGCGAGTGGCAAGTGACAAGCGGTACAAGTTTTGGAGTGGTAGTTCAGTTGGTTAGAATACCGGCCTGTCACGCCGGGGGTCGCGGGTTCGAGTCCCGTCCACTCCGCCAAATTAAGGCGAACGAAAGTTCGCCTTTTTTCATATCTGTCGTTTATAAATTTCAGTTGGGGTTGCTATGTTTGATTTTGTTCATGAAAAAAGAAGATTGGTGCAAATAGTCTTATTGTTGATTATTTTGCCATTTGCGTTCTTTGGTGTGGATTCGTATCGCCATGCCGGCGACACTGATGCGCCTGCGACTGTGAACGGATCAAAAATTACCAAGCAGGAATTTGAGACGGCATTGCGTCAACAGCAGGACAAGATGCGCCAGATGCTGGGGGCGAATTTTGATCCTGCCATGTTTGACAAGCCTGAAATGAAAAGCGCGGTTCTGGAAAATCTGGTTGCGCAACGCTTGCTGATCGAACGCGCCAAGGCCGTCGGTTTGACCGTGACGGATCAACAGATTGCACAGGTGATCGGCGGTATCGACGCGTTCAAGGAGGCTGGCAAGTTCGACAAGGCGCGCTATACCAGCGCTCTGTCTGCGCAGAACATGACACCGATGATGTTCGAGGCGCGGATCAAGGATGAATTGAGCGGGCAGCAATTGCGTGATGCTTATACGCAAAATGGTTACGCAGCCAATACGGTCGCCGATAATATTATCGCGATCAATGAACAGCAGCGTGTAGTCAGTATTGCACAGGTTCCGTTGCAATCCTTCATCGCCCAGGCTAAGGCCGATGAGGCGGAAATTAAAGCTTACTACGAGCAGAATCAAAAAGAATTTCAGGTGCCGGAACAGGTTAAAGTCGAATACGTGAAGTTTTCAATCAGGGAGCTGATGGCTAAGGCCGATGTCAAGACTGAGGACGTACGCAAATATTACGATGAGCATCTGTCGGAGTTTTCAACACCTGAACAACGTCAGGCGTCCCATATCCTGTTGACCGTTGCAGCGACAGCGCCTCAGGCTGAGCAGGATAAGGTGAAGGCTCGCGCGGAGCAGTTGCTTAGGCAAGTGAAACAGGCCCCGGCTAAATTTGCCGAGTTGGCGAAACAAAACTCTCAGGATCCGGGTTCTGCTGCGAATGGCGGCGATCTGGGCCTGTTCGGCCGGGGCATGATGGTAAAACCGTTTGATGAGGCGGTGTTTGCGCTCAAGGTGGGTGAAATCAGCGCGCTGGTGAAATCCGACTTCGGTTATCACATCATTAAACTGACGGCAATCAAGGCATCAAATGCCGCGCCGTTTGACGAAGTCAGCGCTGCTGTTATGGCTAAGTTGCGTCAGCAGAATGCGGCTGATTCGTTTGCGGAACTGGCCGACAAGTTCAGCAATGCCGTCTATGAGCAAAGCGATACCTTGAAGCCTGCAGCTGCTCTGGCGGGCGTTAAGGTCGAGCAAAGCGCGTGGTTGACGAAAGGGGTGGCCGCTGATGAAGTATGGACGCCTAAGATGCTGCAGGCCGTGTTCAGCGATGATGTGATCAAGAATCATCGCAATACGGCGGCGGTTGAAATCGCTCCGAGTACTTTGCTTGCCGCGCGCATGCTGGAACACAAGCCGGCTGCGGTTCGTGTCCTTATTGATGTGACAGATTCGATCAAGCAAAAAATAATTAGCAAAAAAGCACTGGACATGGCGGTAAAACAAGGTAGAATGCTGCTCGGTCAATTGCAGCAGGGCACCAAGCCTGCTCTGGATTGGTCGGTTGCTCAGACGATTACTCATGCTCAACATGGCGCGCTGGATGTAGCAATGGTGCGGCAGTTGTTTCAGGCAGACAGTACTAAACTACCTCAGTATGTCGGTGTGGAAGCGCCTGGTGGCGGCTTTGTTATTGTTCGTGTTGATGCCGTCAAAAACGCTGAGGTGCCAGATGATGTGAAGCGTGGTCGTTATGCGCAGCAGGTACGTCAGATGACCGGCGAAGAGATGTTTCAGGCTTATATTGCTGATGCAAAGAAGGATGCCAAAATTAAGTTGAAGTTGCCGGAAGCGGCAACAGCAAAGCCCTAGGGCAAAAAATACGGGTGCTTAGCTCAGCTGGTAGAGCACCGCCCTTACAAGGCGATTGTCGGCGGTTCGAGCCCGTCAGCACCCACCAAATAGCTGCTGGAAAGTGGCGAGTAGTAAGTAGTTAGCAGTTTTGGAGTGGTAGTTCAGTTGGTTAGAATACCGGCCTGTCACGCCGGGGGTCGCGGGTTCGAGTCCCGTCCACTCCGCCAATATTAAAAAAACCGTTGAGAAATCAACGGTTTTTTTATTGGCTGCACCCGGCAGAGCGGCCGGTTCGCTGTTCCTGGATGACCACTTATTTCTTAATCATCTGTTCCTTCCCGCATTAGAATGACCTCCATCCACTGGCGAGTCGCCGTCTTTTCTAAAGACACCTCATGATTGAAGAATATTTAGTAAGCATAGAAACAAAGATTTTCTTCCGGGAAGATCTGGTAGAGGAGCTGAATAAAGTTATCTATCAGCAGCAAAAAAGCTGAACCAGCTCGAAGCGATTTGTACATCGCTCACAAGACACATCCAATCACTGGCAGAAGCTGGAAATGAGAGCAAACCTGCAAATGAAATGCCGCCTCACTATTAGCACGGTACAGTTTAGTTCGCCAAGCTGGGTTACCTCACACAGCCCTGCGCTTGTGCCACATTCGGGTTTGTTAAACCTGACAGAACTCTGTAAACTGCGATGCGAACAGCATGGCAAACCTGATGACTTGCAATGCGTTATCCCGTCCGGAAAAACAATACCACAATATTTATAAGCCATTGTTTAATAGACTATTATTATAAAAATAAAACGGATTATAAATATGGAATCAGGCAACAAAAAGTTTATCAACCTGTTACAGCGTTGCCGTGGCAGTATAAGTCTGACGAATGAGAGCCATCGTCTGCGCATCCGTAACGAGCTGAATCAGGTACGCGGGTTGATTCCTCTGCTGATGAAACGCCGTAACGGGCAAAAATGGAGCAGCGAGGAGCGCGCAATCCTGCTGCAGGACTTGCGTGCCCTCTCCAACCTGAGCCCTTACCTGATTCCCATTCTGATGCCTGGCGGCATTTTCATGCTGCCGCTGGTCGCCTGCTGGATGGATCGCCGCAACAAGGAAAGAGAAAATACACGAACACGGGAATCAGCCTGACTATTTCACAACAGCATCGGAACAAAAAACTGATGCACGATTGCAACTTTTTTGATACTTCGTTAGTCTCACCCCCGTTGCAAACATAATGCATAACTTTTCAGGAGTCCGTCACATGCAATATCCAAACCAATTCGCCACCACGAGTGTACTCGTCACCGAACAAAACAAGGTGCTGCGCAACACCTATATGATGCTGGCGCTGACCATGATCCCCACCATCATCGGTGCAGTTGCCGGCACGTCGATGAATTTTTCTTTCATGGCACAACACCCGATGATAGGCGCGTTACTGATGTTCGGCGCAATGATGGGCCTGCTGTTTGCCGTCACCGCATTGCGCAACAGCATCTGGGGCGTAGTCGCCCTGCTGGCTTTCACCTTCGTCGCCGGAATCTTTCTGGGTCCTATCCTGCAAGCCGCGCTGCACCTGAGAAACGGCGCGCAACTGATCGGCATGGCAGCGGGCGGTACCGGGCTGATTTTCTTCAGTCTGGCCACCATCGCAACCGTCACGAAGAAGGATTTCAGCTTTATGAGCAAATTCCTGTTCATCGGACTAATCCTGCTGGTTGTAGCTTCGCTGGCGAATATCTTCTTTGCCATCCCGGTGCTGTCCCTGACCATCTCGGCAATCGCCGTGCTGATTTTCTCGGCCTATATCCTGTTCGATATCAGCCAGATCATCCACGGCGGCGAGACCAACTACGTGATGGCTACGATGGCGCTGTACCTCGACATCTACAACATCTTCGTGAATCTGCTGAGCCTGCTGATGGCGTTCAGCGGCGAACGAGACTAACACTCGCTTGGCAGTAACAATTAAAAAGGCGACCAACTGGTCGCCTTTTTAATTGGGTAGATTATTTGCCTGTAGCAAGAATGCCTTTGCTGTAAGATTGCGCAATGCCACAAACCGGAATTAAAAAAGGAACCGTCATGGGACTGCCAGATCACCAACTGACCTTCCTAGCGTATCTTGAATGGGAAAACGAACAACCTGAACGGCATGAATTCTATCGCGGTGAAGTGTTTGCCATAACAGGTGGCAGAAGATCGCACGGGCGAGTCACCGCCAATCTGGTACGACATCTCGGCAACCAGTTGGCAGGAACGCCTTGTCAGGTATTTTCTGAATCCATGAAGATCCAGATCAGCGATGACACCGTACTTTATCCCGATATTTTCGTCACCTGCGACCGGCAGGATTTACAGACCGAGATGATCTTTCGCGCGCCGACGCTGATTATCGAAGTGCTGTCGCCCTCCACACAGTCCTACGACCGCAGCCAGAAATTCGCACTTTACCGCCGCTTGCCCAGCCTTAAGGAATACGTGCTGATAGACCCGGAAACTCGCCGCGCCGAGGCCTTTCGCATCAATTCGGACGGCTTGTTCGTG
>JAPLQK010000109.1 GCA_026399735.1 Pseudomonadota bacterium | reverse complement strand
CTACCGCCCATGAAGGTGCGATATTGCATGCCGAAAAGCTGCCTTTGGCACTTTTAACCCAGTTGAAATTTCAGTCGGCACCAGCACGCTGGCTTGCAACTATGAGCGTCCGACAGTGAGAGTTCAGCCAACCTAACTATTTCATACGAGAATGAGGATAGTCTCTGCGCCTCATGTAAAAAGCAAAGAAACTTTCGTTCAATTGTTTCAGTCTCGCCCTTGCCTCGAATACTGTGCGACAGATACCATTGCGCTCGCGTAAACAAAGACTCACGACCAGCTTATATGCCGAGCTGCCTTCACAGACAGGGAAATTCTCCTGTATCGTTACACCAGCCACTTTTTCATTTGCGCACCAAGCGGGGAACCACGTTGCATCAAGCTCATCCAGGTCAGCCTGACAGTTACTCCAGTCGCGCGCTAAGGCGGTATCTTGCATTTCATCAACAAAGCCATCAAATTCTTGCGGTGACAACCAGGCAAAACGAAGCGCAGCGCTTCTGGCCTGTTCTGCTTTGCCACACCCCGCGTATCCCAATGCCAGCCATCGCTGTACTGCTGAGCGCATATCCGCACCCGGTATCATTTTGGCTGTCCTCACGACCTCCTGAAATTGACCGGCGCGCAAATAGAGTTCGGCGGCGAAACAATGCGTCTGTCTGGGATCAATGCCAGCTTGTTCGGATATTCTGGCCAAAGATTCCCAGCACTTGCGAATCAACAAAGCGCCCTTTACGCCCATCACAATTGACGCTGGAATTATCTGCTCACGTATCAGTATTTCTTCGGTGGCGATTGTTGTCGCGGTAGCTGAGCAGTCCGGCTTGGCAATATACTCGATCCAGTGCTCAAGGAAATCGCAGAGCACCTGAAATTTGTCCAATGTTTCATGGTCAGGATCTGCTACCACCAATTCACGCATAGCCTGTCGCGAAGCTATATCATCAAAGCGAGTTAAAGCAGCAATCAAATCATTAGCTCGTTGAACCGGTTCTGAGTCGGCAAAAATATCAAGCTGCTGCATAACTGTCATCGCAATATCGGTTAATGCAAATCAGGCCGCCATAATTTGAAAGTCAGTCGCATTGGCAATTGGGCGCACAAAGTTCTTTTCACGTCTCATTTCAACAATGCCATAGTTGGACAACGTTTTAAGTGTGCGAGAAAGGTTACTCGGTTTACGCCCTGTCATTTGTGCCAACGATGAAATAGACTCAGGTTGCGCATCCTTGATCACATGAAGCAGTGCTCTGTTGTCGTCACTGAGCACTTCAGCCAATGATTTCATGGATGTGAACCATATTTTTGGCTCACTTAGTTTTGGCTTGTATTCGCCTTTTGCAATCGCGTAGACGCGCTCACGAATTTTTTCCTGCGACATGATACCTATTACAATACTTTTCATTTTTCCGTCTCCTTCAATACTCTGTCTACGTCAGTGAAAAAATCCTGAAGTAATTGATAAGCATCCTTGAATTCGTAGTGCACGCCTTGATCGGAAATGTGTCGATGCTTGTGATCGTAGGGTAAAACTTGCCCTGCATATTTGAATCGGCTGGAAGGTTTGATGCCATGTGCATTGTCATACCCCATCACCCGTTTGCCATTTTGTTCATGTAGCGTTAAAGCGTAGCGAACACCATGTGGTATCAATGCCGTAGACTCAACGCGCCAGGCATGAATCTCAACCCAAAATCCGTGCTCCTGCTGAACGATATTTCCGTTCAAATCAAGCAGGGTATCAACACCATTGTCAGCATGCATGGCGCAGTATATCAACTGCTGATAAAGCTAACTAGTGTCAATATCAAATTATTGGGCAAAAAAACAGGTATGAAGTAAAGAAGAGCGAACTTCCGGTTTTGGCACTCAGGAGATGGACGGCTCAGAAAACTGCCTGCTGCAAAGCTGCCAGTCGTGGTGTCTGCAGGCGCCAGGGAAGCACCGATTTTATTCGTTCGCAGCCGAAATTATATTAAATACAAACAAATCAATTAGTTACAAAATGATTCAACAGAACGCTACTGAATGTCGTTCGCTCCTTCGACAGGCCCAGGGCGAACGGGTGATTTATTCAACGCGTTTAGTTATACCAGGATTTAGGCTGTTCCTTTTCCCAGTCACGACGCCCCTGTTTGATTAGCCAGGCTATATAGAAAAAGGACTCGAACATCAGCAAGGCAAATCCCCAGATCAGAACGTTCTTCAGACTATAGTCACCGATCACGGAGGCATTCCCCCAGGCATTGGGCGGGTTAATCCAGTTGATCAGCCACGGGCCCAGCAAGGGGCCAAACAGGCCGGAGAGCGTGATCATGGCGACGGAATGGATCGCTGCCTGACGGACAGTTGGTAAGTATTTCATCGATCCCGCTGATCCATGGCGTTACCCCTCAGCTTGAAACTCGCGTTGCGGGAACCCTTCATCCCCGACCCTTGGGAGGAGAAGAGAGGAGTCGGGAACCGGCGCCAAGAGCTCCAAGCTGAGGGGTAACAGTATCGGCTTGCTCAGCACGCCGACACAGTTACACACAAGGGCTGGCTTTCATTCTGCTGAACAGGTGAGCTGACGTATCGGCCGGGCAGTTCATGTTTATTTCCTGACTTTGGCTGGTTTAAAGGAGTTTTCCACCAGCGGTTTCGCATCGGTTTGCGGAACATGGCATAACACGCAGAAATAGCGTCGTTTCGAAAGATTGCTATCGTCGGTACTGCTGCTATCCTTGAAGTGGGTGCGGCTGACCTTGGTGGGCCCCCCTTCCTCGGCATCCGTCCAGGAGTGGCATTCCAGACACTTGTTAAAGCTCTGGGTAATCTTGTAATTTTCCACCTCATGCGGAATCACTGGCGGTTGCTTTTCATAATTCCGCTTAACCGGTTCCCGGTCCACCACCAGCTTAAATACAACTGTTTCCGGATCGGCTGCCTGAACATCAATCCCGCGCAATGACTGAACCTGAGCTACGCCTTCGGTCGCATGCACGGGCGCGGCCAATAACAAACAAGCAAGCAAGGGGGTGAGCAGTTTTTGGATGATTGTCGCTTTCATGACTCGCTCCTGTGATTAAAACGATGGGTAATATTGAATACTTCCTTGTCGCAGACATCGATGCAACGACCGCACAGGGTGCAATTCGCACTGTTAATAACGGGGCTGGTCTGGCCGATTTCTTTTAGCGCCGGGCGTATCACCTGCGGCTCGGGGCAAACTCTGAAACAGTCCATGCAGTCGTCACAATCATTGCGTTTGACTGCGGACACACGCGGGATGGCGTAATGACCGAGCAGACTGTAGAAAGCGCCCACGGGACACAGATGACCACACCAGCCGCGCGTTGCCAGCAGCAGGTCGTAGAGAAAAATGGCCAGCAAAATAAATCCACCCAAACCAAAGCCGAACAACAGACTGCGGTGCAGGATGGAAACCGGATTAACCCATTCCCATACCAACGTATGCGTCAGCATTGCGGCAATCAGCGTGCCAGCCAGCAACCAGTAGCGCGTATTGGCATCCGGCGCATGCCCGCCCTTTAACCCCAGACTGCGGCGCAGCCAGGCTGCCGCATCGGTGACCAGATTGACCGGGCACACCCAACTGCAGTAAACCCGTCCGCCCGCCAGCAGATAAAATATTGCAACAATCGCCGCACCGATCAGCGCTGCCTGATAGGGAATATGTCCGGCTGCGAACGATTGCAGCAGCACGTAGGGGTCGGTGAGCGGCAGGGTTTTCAGCGTCAGGCTGGAAGAGAGATTGCCTTTGACGATCCAGATACCAGCCCAGGGACCCAGCATAAACAGCGCAAGAATACCGGACTGGCTCAGACGCCGCAGCAGCAGCCACTTGTTGGCGCGCAGAATGGAATGAGTAGCGTTCAAGGTGTGTTCCCCTCAAGCCCTCGCACCGGCAGCGTGATCTGCTCACCGATCAGCGAACCACCCGCTTTTTCCTTTTCCTCCCATCCCTTGCGGTAATGGTCGGGCAATTTTCCTTTTGCCAGATGAAGCGGATAAACCTTGATCGCCGCCTCGGGCAGCACACAGGATTTTTCGCATTTCCCGCAACCGGTGCAGTACTCGGAATGCACGGTGGGGAGCAGCATGGCATGACGGTCGGAACGCGGGTTGTGAACGATATTCAGCGTGATCGCCTTATTCGTCGCAGGGCACACGCGGTAACACACATCGCAGCGCAACCCCAGGAAATTCAGACATGTTTCGTGATCGACCAGCACAGCCAGACCCATTTTCGCCTTGTTGATGTCGCGAAGTTCACGATCCAGCGCACCCGACGGGCAGGCCTTGACGCAGGGAATGTCATCACACATTTCGCAGGGAATGGCCCGCGCCTCGAAATACGGCGTGCCGGTGGCAACCGCCTCGCCCACCGGCGCCAGTTTCAATATCTTGTAGGGGCAGTCGCGAACACATAAACCGCAGCGCAGGCAGGCAGACAGGAACTCAGTTTCTTCCAGCGCGCCTGGCGGACGCAGCGCCTGTGCCGGCAAGGCGCTCGCCTGCCGGGCATACAGTCCTGCACCCAACGCCATCAGACAGCCCGCCCCCGCAGCACCGGCGATGCTGTTTAAAAAGCGCCGCCGCGATTTGAAAGCCGGCCCTGTCGTTTCAGCGTTCACACCTCACCCCTTACGCCTTGGTGACCTTGACAGCACACTTCTTGAAGTCGGTTTGTTTCGAAATCGGACAAGTGGCATCAAGGGTGAGTTTGTTCACCAGCTTCATTTCATCGAAGAACGGTACGAATATCAGACCGAGCGGCGGCTTGTTGCGGCCACGGGTTTCGATACGCGCACGGATTTCGCCACGGCGCGAGGCAACCGTCACCAGCATGCCGCGTTGCAGACCGCGTTTCGTCGCATCTTCAGGATGCATGAACACCTGCGCTTCAGGCACGGCACGGTGCAGTTCCGGTACGCGTTGCGTCATCGAACCGGTGTGCCAGTGTTCCAGCACGCGACCGGTACACAGCCACAGGTCGAAATCCTTGTCCGGCATTTCGGGCGGATTCTGGTAGGGCAGCGCGAAAATCACCGCTTTTCCGTCCTTGTGACCGTAAAACTTGATGCCCTCGCCCTTCTTTACATAAGGGTCGAAACCCTCGCGGTAACGCCACAGCGTTTCCTTGCCATCCACCACCGGCCAGCGCAGGCCGCGCGCCTTATGATAGATATCGAACAGTGCCAGATCGTGTCCGTGTCCGCGGCCAAACCGCGCATATTCCTCGAACAGCCCTTTCTGGACATAAAAGCCGTAGGCATCCGATTCGTCGTTACGGTAGTTCTTGATGGCGTGTTCGTTGACCGTTTTGAGTTCCGCCAGCGGGAATTTGTTGACCTCGCCATTTTTGTACAATACGTCGAATAGGGTTTTGCCCTTGTACTGCGGTTTCTTGTCGATCAGCTCGGCAGGCCAGACTTCTTCAACCTTGAAGTGTTTGGAAAACTCCATCAACTGCCACAGGTCGGAACGCGATTCGCCCGGAGACTTGACTTGCTGGCGCCAAAACTGGGTACGGCGCTCGGCGTTGCCAAAAGCGCCCTCCTTTTCCACCCACATCGCCGCCGGCAGGATCAAATCGGCCGACATCGCGGAAACCGTCGGATAGACATCGGACACCACGATGAAAGTGTCAGGATTGCGCCAGCCCGGATAGATTTCGCCGTTAATATTGGGGCCGGCCTGCATGTTGTTGGTGGTCTGCGTCCAGTAGCACTTGAGCTTGCCATCCTTGAGCGCACGACTCTGCGCCACCGCGTGCAACCCGATCTTGTCGGGTATGGTGCCTTCCGGCAGCTGCCAGATTTCCTCGGCATGCTTGCGATGCTCGGGGTTAGCCACCATCATGTCGGCGGGCAGGCGATGAGAAAAAGTCCCCACTTCGCGCGCCGTACCGCAGGCAGAAGGCTGTCCGGTGAGCGAGAACGGGCCGTTCCCCGGTTCCGATATTTTCCCGGTCAGTAAATGTACGTTATAAATCATATTGTTAGCCCAACTCCCGCGCGTGTGCTGATTGAACCCCATGGTCCAGAAAGACACGATCTTTTTCGCAGGATCCGCATACAGCTCGGCCAGACGTTTGAGATTGGCTGCAGGCACGCCCGAAAGCTTGGAGACTTTTTCCAGCGTATATTCGGATACGAATTTTTTGAATTCCTCGAAATTGCTGTCTCTGGCGTCATTCGGATTGTGCTTCGGCTTGCCGTCCGCGCCGGGGTAACCGTTGAACTGCGCGTCCTTCTCCAGCGCATTGCCCGGGCGCAGGCCGTAACCGATGTCGGTTTCACCGATCTTGAAGTTGATGTGTTCCTTGACGAAATCGGCATTGACGTGACCGCTCTGGATGATATGGTTACAGATGTAGTTCAGGATGGCCAGATCGGTCTGTGGAACAAAGATCATGCCGTTGTCAGCCAGATCAAAGGAGCGGTGCTCAAAGGTCGACAGCACGTGCACTTCAGCGTCGGGATGGGTGAGCCGCCGGTCGGTGATGCGCGACCACAAAATCGGGTGCATCTCGGCCATATTGGAACCCCATAGCACGAAGGCATCGGCGTTTTCGATATCGTCGTAGCAGCCCATCGGCTCATCAATCCCGAAGGTGCGCATAAATCCTGCCACAGCCGACGCCATGCAGTGACGTGCGTTAGGGTCCAGATTATTGGAGCGAAACCCCGCTTTCATCAGCTTGCTGGCGGCGTAACCTTCCCAGATGGTCCACTGCCCCGAGCCGAACATGCCGATACCGGCAGGACCATCCTTTTTCAGGGTTTCCTTCCACTTTTGCGCCATGACGCCGAAAGCTTCATCCCAGGAAACGGGAGTAAACTCACCGTTCTTGTCATATACGCCGTTTTTCTTGCGCAACAACGGTTGGGTGAGGCGATCCGCACCGTACATGATTTTGGACAGGAAATAACCCTTGATGCAATTGAGACCGCGATTGACGGGCGCATCCGGGTCGCCCTGAGTCGCGACGACACGGCCGTTCTGGGTGCCGATCAATACCGAACAACCCGTACCGCAGAAACGGCACGCCGCCTTGTCCCAACGAATATCCGTCGCTGCAGCCTGTGCCCGGGCGGCAATGGCCGGCATCGAAATACCCGCGCTGGCAGCGGCGGCTGCGATAGCGTTAACCTTGATAAAGTCGCGTCGATTCATAGTCATGATGGCATCTCCTTAACTGTCTGATTCGGAATGTTCGTAGGCCAGCGTGATGGACATCACGTGGTCGAGTTGTTGTAGTTTCATCAGTCCATCCGCGCAAGACTGATCCGGGGTGTCTTCCACGGTCACAATCATGCGACCGTCTTCATGGCTTACCGCGTGAACTTCGGAACCGGGAATAGCGCAGACGGCAAGCTGGATGCCGGCTAGCCGTTCAGGATGTGCGCGCAGCACTAAACTGGCGATATTCATGCAAACACCTCTTCGAAGTTGTCGCTGAGCGAAATGGCGTGACCGGGACAATCCGCCACACAGGCGCCGCAACCAGTACACAGATTAAGATCGAGTTGCGGTGTGGCCACGCCGCCCTGTGTCGGACGGAAGCTCAAGGCGCCCGCTTCGCAGCGCTCGCCGCAGGTACGGCAAATCACCTTATTTCGTGCCAGACAGGCAGAGCCGATCACGGCCTTGAGCTGCCACGGTGTCACAGCCGAACTGAGCGCGCCACTCTTGCATACCTGCACACACTTTTTGCAGAAACTGCAACCATTTGAATCAAAAGATATTTTTGGAAACCCGCCGTCACCTTTATGCAGGATTTTGGCATCGCAATGTTCGATGCAGTCACCGCAGCGCGTACAGAGTTCGGTAAACAGCGCTTCAGGCAGACTCCAGGGTGGACGTGCAAGCATCCCGCCACGCTCTGAGCGTCCACGCAGAAAACTGCGGCGCGATGGGTTCATGCTGTTTCTCCACTTGAAACGATAGTGAGCAATGTAATCCTGTAACGAACCGCATGAATTGATCAGGATCAAGAAAAACACATTTGCGCAAGAAGTTTTGCGGCGGCGAACAAACCCGGTACGGGCAAAGTCAGTGGCTGGTGCCGGCAGAGCGGGTAATTTTATTGTAGACGTTATACTTGCCGGAGGGCTTCTTCATCGGAATACGCTTCACTTCCTTGAGCGTTTCCGTATCGTAAATCACCAGCGCGCCGTCCATCTCCCAGATGCTGACCAGGGCATATTTCCCGTCGCGGGTGAATTCCACATGAGCGGCCGTTTTGCCGGGCTCAGGACGCAAGATATGCGCGACTTCCAATGTATTTTTATCTATCAGCGTCATCGTGTCGCGACTCTGGGGATTGCCGGTTGCAAAACCGTCAGTCCAGGCATAACGCGTATTCTCATGGCTGCGCATGAAAAATCCCGGGCCCGGCGTTTGGATCTGTTTGACGGTTTGCCAGGTTTGCATGTCGATCACGGTGACCAGGCCCTCTTTCGTGTTCGGCGTCGCCATCACCGGATGCCCCTGGTAATTCCAGGTGATGCCGGAACCCAGGTGCGGCATACCGGGCACATCCAGATCGGCTACTTTTTTCCCCGTATCCAGATCCAGCACATGACCTTTTTTACCCTCGCGCGCAGTGCTGATAAGGTGTTGATAAGACTGATCAAAAAAGAAATCGTCCAGATAGTCATCCACTGCGATGCGCCGCACCGGGAAGGTGCGCTCCCGAACCACCATGTCAGCCGATGCGGGATCAAAGCTTTGCTGCCAGTTGCTTTTCTGCACGGCGCAGGAGATTTCCCACACCTCTTTGACATCCTTCAGCGCCGCGATAAAACTGCCGCGCGGTTCCGCCTGATACACGGCAGAAACGCGCGAACTCTTGCCATTTTGTCCCACCGCCTCGATGATTTTAATCAGCGAAAGATCATCTGCATTCAACAAAACCAGCGTATGTGGCAAATAATTGCCGACTAATATCGTCTTGCCGTCACCGGAAACCGCCAGATTCCGGCTATTGATTCCCGCGCGGGTTTCCGCGACGATTTTAAGGTTATAAATATCAAATTTGCTGATCCAGCCGTCGCGCGAGGCAAAATACACATAGCGACCGTCCGGCGAGAATTTAGGTCCGCCATGCAGCGCAAAGCGCGTAGGAAAACGGATGACAGGCTCGAACTTATCGCCGTCCAGAATAGTGGCATGATGGTCGCCCAATTCGACAACGACAAAAAGATTCAGCGGGTCGGCCTTAAAGATCGGCTTGTCGGACAAGCTGCCAAGCTCACCGTATTGAATATGTGAAGCGGAAATTTCCTTTTCGCCCCATACCGGCGTTTGCGGCAAAGCGGCGTAGATAAAAACAACCAGCGCTTCAATTTCATCTTTGGAGAGTTTGTCGGCAAAACCTGCCATCTGACTTGCGGCTCGCCCCTCGGCGATCGTCTTTGAAGCATCCGGGCGTCGCAGGCGTTCGAGGTTTTCCGGCAACAGCGCAGGACCTGCGCCACCCAGTCGGTCGGCGCCGTGACAGGAGGCGCAATGCGTGGCATAAAGTTTTTCGACAGGCTCAGCGGCCTGCGCTGCCGACGCAAGAAACACACAGCAGGCAAGTATCCATTTCATCTCGACTGCTCCTCTGCTACCAGCTTTACCGCGCCGATTTCCTCATCGGACAGATAACATGCCGGGTCTTCCGCCCACGGATCGCCCGTCACCTGCCAGGCACGCACCCGGGTATTTCCGCCGCAGATCGCGAAATAATCACACACCGCGCAGCGCCCCGTCACGCCTCGGTGCTGTGCCTTCAACCCTGCCATGATGGGGTCAGAGACATCCATCCAGATATCTGAAAAGAGCCGATCCCGCACATTGCCCAGTGTGTAATTCCACCACATGGTGTCGGGATGAACGTTGCCCAGATTGTCGATATTGGCCACGTTGACACCGGACGAATTGCCGCCCCACTGTTCAAGTTTGGCGCGGATATGGCTTTCCAGATGCGGATAGTTTTTTCTCACCCACAACAACAGATACACGCCGTCCGCATCGTTATTTCCGGTGACGAATTCCGTTATTTTGCCCGCCTGCTGAGCGCGCCAGCAGGTATCAAATAACAAGTCCATCGCCGCACGCGTAGTCTGATGAAAAGCATCATCCCGGCGGTTCTTGTTGCCGCGCCCGGCATAGTTCAGATGGGACAGGTAAAACTTGTCCAGACCTTCGTGCTCCATCAGCTGCAATAAAGCCGGTAAATCCTGTGCATTGTCCTGAGTCAGCGTAAAACGGATGCCGACCTTGATGCCGCGCGCTTTGCAAAGCCGGATACCCTGCATGGATTTCTCGAAGGCCCCTTCCATGCGGCGAAATTTGTCGTGGGTTGCCGCGATGCCGTCCAGGCTGACACCGAGATAATCAAATCCGACGGCGGCGATTTGCTCGATATTGCCCTCGTCGATCAGCGTGCCGTTGGTTGACAGTCCGACATAGAACCCCATTTTTTTTGCGTGGTGCGCGACTTCAAAAATATCCGTCCGCATCAGCGGTTCACCGCCGGAAAGAATTAACACCGGGACGCGAAAGCGCTTCAGATCGTCCATCACGGCGTACACTTCGTTGCTGGACAATTCGCCGGAAAAATCCTTGTCGGCAGAAATCGAGTAGCAGTGCTTGCAGGTCAGGTTGCAGCGTCGTATCAGGTTCCAGATCACCACGGGCCCCGGCGGATTGCGCTTTGACCCGAGCGGGGTGGGATGAGCGATTTCCTGCATAAACTGGGAGATGCGAAACAAGGAAACCTCCTGAAAATAGGTACGAATAAATAACGCTGGTATCAATTTATCCGAATTCAACCGGTGCGTGAATGATTCAAATCAAGGAAGACAGATTTTAACCGGAAATGCGCAAGCCGGTTTTTTTCAGGATGCGGGTGCTGTAGAGTATTTCATGGGCGCGGCAGGCGTCTCCCAGAAGCTCGGCGATCAGCGCAGCCTTCTGCGCTGTTTCTGCGCGATCGTGACCATGCACCATGGCAAACAGGTTGTAACGCCAGTCAGGCAGATGACGCGGACGCTGGTAGCAATGACTGACAAAATCCAGTTTTCCGATAAGTTCACCCAGTTCGTCGATGCGCTGATCGGCCACATCCCACACCGTCATCCCATTGGCCTTATAGCCCAGCGCATAATGATTCGGTACGGCTCCGATGCGGCGAATCACGCCGTCCTCCAGCATGACTCGCATCCGCGCCATCACGTCGGCGGGTGTGATGCCGACCTGTTGGGCTACGGCGTGATAAGGCTGCGGAACCAGCGGCAGACCTTCCTGTGTGGCGAGAATAATGGCTCGATCGATAGCGTCCATGGGTATGATTTCTTGTCCTGATTAACCACAATGTTCAGCGCACGTCATTGCGAGGACCGCGAGAGAATCGTGGCGGGACGCGGCAATCCAGATGCGTTTATTTAAAAGCCCTTTCGATTGACTGGATTGCTTCACTTCGCTCGCAATGACGGCCTCCATCGGCAGCGTTATACCTGCAACTTCAACTCGACGAAATATTCCTTTATTTTCGGCATGTTATAAACTTCATATCCGGTTTGATGCTCAATTTTTTCAAGTACTTCGGGCAACCCTTGCGGCGTTTCGGTTGCCAGCACAAACCACATGTTAAGCGCATGGTCGCGGGCGTAATTGTGCGCCACCTCAGGCATTTGATTGACGATCACGGCCACGCGTTCGAATTCCTCCGCCGGGATTTTCATCGCCGCGAGACTCAAACCGCCACCCAGGCGCTCGGCATGGTACATGGGGCCAAAACGGGTCAACACCTTGTCGGCAAGTAGTTGTTTGATGCGCGCCAGCAATTCTCCCTCATCGGTGCCCAGGCGCTGCGCCACCTCGGCATAAGGCGCGTCGCTGACGGGAAAATCCCCCTGCAACTGGTTGATGATGGCCCGGTCAAGTTGATCCATCAGACTGCCGCCCGCGCATATCGTGCGCCGCATTGTTTGAAGCGGCGGGTGCTGAACAGCACCTCATAAGCTGTATTTTGCAGGCCGCATCCCTGACGCATCTCATCAACCCGCGCCATAACTTCCTCACGGTCGTGTCCGTGTATCATGCAAAACAGGTTGTAGCGCCAGTCAGGCAAGCGTCTGGGACGACGGTAACACAGCGTGACAAACTCCAGCTGACCCAGACAGGAACCTTGCCGTCTGACCTCATCATCAGCAATGTCCCACACCACCATGGCGTTGGCGCGATAACCCAGTTCGTGATGGCGAACGATCACCCCGATGCGTTTAATTACGCCCAGCCGAATCAGGTTTTCAATTCCGTCAATAACCTCCGTTTCGGACTGACCCAGCGCATTCCCCACCGCACTGAAAGGGCGTTCAACCAGCGGCAGCCCGGATTGTATGGCGGCAATCAGGCGATTCTCCTGTTCGCCCGGCAAATAGGGCTGGCTCGGCACACCGGTATGACTCTCGATGAAAGTCGCGCTCTTGGTTTTACAGCCCGTCATATCGAACCCCAAGTCGATGTGATAGTCCTCTACCAGTGGCAAAACAAGCACTTTACTGCCGGATCGTTGCTCTATTTCATTCAACACCCGCTGCAAACCCGCTTCAGTCGGGGTGGCCGCCACGAACCATAAATTGTAATGATGTTCCCGCTGGTAGTTGTGGTTGACTTCCGTGTAACTGCTGACCATTTGCGCCACTTCTTCCAGCTTGCCGTCCGCCACTGCTAACGCGGCCAGCGTACTGAATCCGATGCTGCGCGGACGAAATACCGCACCCACACGGCTGATTGTGCCTTGCTGCTGCAAGTCATTTAATACTTGCAGCACCTCAGATTGTCCGACACCCAGACGCGCGGCAATGGTGGCGAAAGGGTGCGATTCCAGCGGAAAATCACGCTGATAATCGTTGAGCAGATGCGACTCCAGAACCTTGTTCATAACCCTGTCCGGTTGGCGCGATGCGTGAAGAAAATTCCGCTGGGGTTGTCGGCCGTGAGTTCGCCTTGCACGGTATATGTTTCGCTATCGTAGATCGTCAGTTTGTTGTCGTCGCGTGCGGAAACCCAGACCGATTCGCCGCGCGGTGTGAACTCCATATGCAATACCCCTTTGCCGGGTTTGAGTGTCTGCACGATCGATCGGCTCGGCACATCGATGACCTGTACGGTATCGTTATCGGGAAAGGCGAAATTTACCCATACCTGGCGATTGTCCGGCCGCGCCACCACGAACACCGGTTGTCCATGCACCGGAATATGCGCCACTTCCTGCCAGTTGTTTTCATCGATAACCAGCACTTCATGACGTCCCACCGCCGGTACCAGCAGCTCGTTACCGGTTGCCGCCCAGCCTTCCATGTGAGGCATCTTGAAGACCGGCAACTTCTGCTCACCACGGCCATAATGGTTCAGCACCCGCTTCACGCCAGCCTCCTGATGCCACAAATCGAGCAGCGCCAGGCCATCCTCGCCGAACAGACCAGCCATATAATAGCGGCCATCAGCCGTAATTACGCCGTCATAAGGTTCTTTGCCAATCCCTGTAAATTTTTGCAGCACAGGATGTGCCGGATTTTTCAAGTCGCCCACCCAAATCTCGCCGCTATTAAACAAACTCCACACGAAACGGTTGCCCGGCGCATCCACCAGCCCGACGACTTTGGAAAGTTGGCCCGTCGCGTCCAGCGCGGGAATATCCGCAACCAGATCCAGCGTTGCGGAATCGAACACCTTGACACCGCCAGGCGTGTAATTGGCCACGGCCACCAGACGGCCATCCTGCGAAATGGCGCCGCCGATGCTGTTGCCGGACTGCATCACGCGTTTGACGACGCACATTTTCAGCAGGTCTACTTTAGTCAGTCCGCCATCTCTGCCGAAAACGTAGGCATAGCGGCCATCGCGGGAATAATTGACAGAAGCATGAGAAAGATCTCCCAGACCGGAAACGTGTCCCAGCACCGATCGATTGCTGGTTTCGATAATTTCGATACTGCCGGTGGTGCGCTCTATCACGACGCCCAGATCGCCTGTTCCGCGCACAGGCACATTCGTACACCCCTGCAGGGCAAAAAACATCAAGGCGAAAAAACTAATGCGGGCTGACATCGGGGAATCCCTGTTTAAGTTTTGCAACAATCCAGCCGGCTTCGGCTTCACTCAGAAAAGCCTGCCAGGGCGGCATCGGCGTGTCAGGACGTCCGTACAGGATGGTCGCCACCAGACTGTCATCGGGTTTTTCTCTGAGCGCCTCCGGGGTCAGCGGGAGTCCCAGCCCGCCTGTCAGTTGCAAGCCGTGACATGAGCCACAGTCGTTGCGCACCATCCGGATCAACTCGGCCCGACGCGCCGCATCGGGTGCTGCACAAGCGCCGCCGGCAGCAAACAAACCCAGCAGCAAGAAGATGAGACGTCCTGATTTAAACCTATCAGCCGCCGCCATGTCCGCCCCGGGTTCGCTTACCATTTTATGTTAAAGCGCCAACACCCATTCCACCATTGTCTTGATATCCGCATCGTTGACTTTCGGGCTATTAGCGGGCATCGGAATCGGACCCCATACACCTTTGCCGCCAGCTTTTACTTTATTGACCAACATGGCCACTGCCTCTTTATCGCCCTTGTATTTTTTGGCCACGTCCTGATAGGCAGGTCCGACCATTTTCCGGTCAACTGCATGGCAAGCCAGGCAGTTGTGAGTCTTCGCCAGTGCCGCGCCTTGCGCCATATCCACTGAAGCGTTGGCAGCCGATGCACCCGTCAAACAGACACCAGCCAGCAACAATGCGTAACGTATTTTCATGATAGTTCCTTTTTAAGTGTCTCAATATTTTGGAGTTACACGGAGCATCATTATGCGTTGCCCCGTGTTCCAAATTATATTTTCATATTAATAAATATCGTGCTGCGTGTTATAGACGTTGAATTTTCCGGTCGGCGTGACGATTTCAGCATCCCTGATCACGTTCTTCAACTTGCGCGTCTTATCGTCCACAACCACGATGGCAGATTCCTTGTTCGCAGCACTCCATACCGAGAACCAGACTTCATCACCAGCCGCGTTGTACTCAGGCTGTACAACACGTTTGGCACCCTCACCCAGACCTGACCACTCGCCAATCGGCAAGACTGTGTAGCCTTTATCCAGATGCTTGATGTCGTAGACAGCAATAGACTGACTCAGTTTCGCATCAGGATTCAGCGGCGTATCTACCCACAGGTTAGTGGATTTCGGATTGGTCTTGATGAACAGCGAACCGCCGCCCTGCCCCTTGAGTGTACGCACCACTTTCCAGGCATTCTGCTTGTGCTTGACCGGATCTGTACCGATCAGGGTAATGGAATCATCGCCCAGGTCGCCAGTCGCCCAAACCGGTCCGAACTTCGGATCGACAAAGTTGGCACCGCGACCGGGATGAGGCGTCTTGCCCACATCGACCAGCGCGGCCAGCTTGTCGGTCTTGGTATCCACCACCGCGATTTTGTTGGAAGCATTGGCAGCCACCAACATATAGCGCCCGGTCGATTCGAAGCCGCCGTCATGCAGGAAGCGTGCGGCATCGATGATCGTCATCTTTAAATTGACGAGATCGGTATAGTCCACCATGTAAATCTTGCCGGTTTCCTTGGCATTGACCAGAAATTCCGGATGATAGTGCGAAGCGACGATCGAGGCTACGCGCGGTTCCGGGTGATATTCCTGCGGATCGACTGTCATGCCCCGAGTCGACACGATTTTGCGCGGCTTGAGCGTATCGCCATCCATGATCACAAATTGCGGCGGCCAGTAGGTTCCTGCGATAGCGATCTTGTCTTCAAAACCCTTGAACTTGGAGGTTTCAACCGAGCGCGCTTCCAGACCGATCTTGATCTCGGCCACAATCCCGGGTTTTTCCATCCACAGATCGATCAAATCAAGTCTGGCGTCACGGCCGATCACATACAGATAACGACCGGATGCGGACATGCGGGAAATATGCACGGCGTAACCGGTTTTGATCGTTTCAACAATCTTCTTGGTATCGCCGTCGATCAGTGCAATCTTGCCCGCATCGCGCAACGTCACCGAGAACAGATTTTTCAGGTTAAGCTTGTTCATCTGACGGGTTGGACGCTGATCCGGCGGCACCATCACCTTCCAGGTGGCTTCCATGTCCTTCATGCCATATTCGGGCGGAGTCGGCGGTTCCTGCTGCACGTAACGCGCCATCAGATCCACTTGCGCCTCTGTCAACTCGCCCGAAGTTCCCCAGTTGGGCATGCCGGCGGGGGAACCATAATTGATAAACGTCTTGAGATATTCGGTGCCGCGATCCAATGTGATATTCGGCGTCAGCGGCTTGCCTGTCGCACCCTTGCGCAGTACACCGTGGCAACCTGCACAGCGCTGGAAGTAAATCTCCTTGCCCTGGGCGAATTCCGCTTCTGTCATCGGCGGCGCTTTCGGATTAATATTCTGATGCATGGGTTCGTTAGCCAGCGGCGAACCTCCTGAACTTTCATAAACCGTTTCTACTTTATGTTGTACTGCAGCGTCCTGCGCATGTGCAGCACTTATCGCAAATGGCAAAGTTGCCAACACCATCAACCCCAATATCGTTTTGTTCGACTGCCTCATCTCACACCCCCTTTTGTCTGAAAAAAAGTACACCACCGGGCTAAATGAAAACCTTGCCCCCAGTACGCATTGTCAAAGTGTTGCGATCAATATTCATTGATTCAAATCAATAAATTTAACAATACGCAAAACGCTGCAATCCCTTATTCCTTCGGCCAGTAGGCTGTGGCGATTCCCTCGCCCAGATCGGCTTCGATCAGACGGCGGCGCACCTCCAGCAGGCGTTCGATCAGCGCGGGTTCGATCCTGGCATAAGCCTCGACATCCGGGGTGCGGCTGACCACAACGCCCAACAATTCAGTGATCGCGTTGCCGATGGAATTCTGGCTGATAGTCACGATCAGCTTGCCTTCGTCGTTGCGATAGATCAGCTGCTTGAATGCGGGCTGCCAGCGTATCGCACTGGCATACTTCGCGTCCACAATACAGTGGTCACGCACCTTCTTCGCCGTTTTCATAAAATCGTTATTGAACAGCAGCACCCCTTCCACTTGTTCCGGAAAATAGACATCCGGCAACATCGGTGCGTTGTGCGAAGAGACCTGCGAAAAAAAAGTGCGATAAAAATCGATAAAGCCTTTCAGCACCTCATCGTATTCCCGCCAGAAATGTACATTCCCGAGCGCATCCGCCCCGCCTTGTATCTCCCAGCTGGGCAAGCCTTGCGGATATCCAGTCAGGCCAATACGTGCGTCGTCCCCGCTCACCGGTTTCAGGATATTCAGATTCAGCGCCTGAGAAAAAAACTTGCGGTATACATCACGCATGTAGGCCTGAAACAGGCTGTGCTGGCCGCCATCGGTCAAATTAGGATTATTGGAGTCGGCCAGCTTGGCATCGCGCAACGCCTGCTTGGGGAAAACGACAAAATGGTTATGCAGCATGCGTATGCTCGGCACACCCGGGGAGGTCAGCGGCCAGGTCGCATCCAGACTCGCCTCGCCCGCCAGAACCAGCGCCTCATCGGGATCGGGATATTGTTCCAGCATATAACCGATGATGATCTGGTTCATCCGGTTCCAGACATGTTTTACATTATCCTCAACCTGCGTTCGCCTGACCGGTCGCCCCAGCGGGTTAAGTATCGTCCTCGACGTATTGTAGATAATGGAACAATCAAATTCGGTGCTGTGCCCCAGCGCCTTGCGGTAAAGCAACAGATTTTCCTGATTGATCAGCAAACCATTGTTGTTAACCAGATCGTTGAGATTTTCTATGCTGTTGAAAAATTCGTTGTGCTTCATCCCTTCAGGCACATCCAGCGGAATGGGCCTGAAAGGCGTTACTATTTCGCGCGGACCGGTTTTCATCATGCCATTCCTCAAGCAATATTTAAAATTAAAAAATAATATTACAAATCAAGCAATTAGATACAAAACAAGCTCCAGGCACCCGCATAATTCTGCGCCGCGACAGCAAATAACTTTCTAGCACGCCTCCATATATCGAATAGTTATTTAGATGTAATAAACAAGTATTTAACAGGCATATAAAATATCGCTAGACTGCGCCCTACAAGTTGCGAGAAATAATTTAATCAAAGTATCAATACCGAAAGGAAGAAAACAAATGTCCAATCTCATCAAGAATGACCGCATCGTAGCTGACAAATGGAAAACCCTGCGCCTGGCTGATACAGACACGCCAGATAACGTAAGATTGCCGGTGGGTCCGTTACTGGTGCCGCTTTCAGTCTGGCAGGCGCGTCGCGCCGAACTGATACACCGCGAATATGAACACGGCTGGCCACTCGGTGTTTGGCTGAGCGCCGAAGAAGAATCAGAGTCGATCGCAAACGATATTGATGATTTCACAGTAATCGCAATAGAAGTTGATCAGGAAAACCACACAAATACCCGCCTGTTGCGCACCCGTTACGGCTATAAAGGTGAATTACGCACCATCTTAACGGACGCCAAAAGATCATCTACACTCGGGTTCGGCTCAGATGCGCTGCGTCAGGCCGCATAATCATCAGGTTCAGACCATCAACGGACCGTCGTAATCAACGTCAATGTTGATTGCGGTGGCGCCGGAAGAAATATTGGACAGCTGACGTTCGTGATCGGATTGCACTTGCAATAAGGTCACAACACATACCTGCAGATCCTGATATTCATCTATGCCGGTACCATAATGATCGGCTTCAGAATAAAAAAACTGACTGCGGTAGCGCCCGTCCGCGATCTTGCAGACCACAAATTGCGCACCGCGTTCTGTCCAGTAAAGTGTGGGACATGAAGTCAGGTGCGGGGAGGATAAATCGAGTTGCAATTCACTATCAGCAAGCTGTAGCGGAATCAGCTTGCCGTAACGATGAAAAAGTTCAGTGGTGACCAGCTTTTGTTCAGCTTCAGTAAAATCCGGAACAGAGGTATTCATGCGTTATTTCCAAAATTAAATGAGCAGTACAAAGAATTCGCTGTCAGGCCGGTAAACAACCCAACCGCTACTTTAAGTCTGCGCCCAGGGTAAGCCGTCAAAGCGCCAGCCATTGTGCGAATTGCGGTGATGATGTTCATCAAGGTCACCCTCGAAGCCATTCAATACGTTATACACATCCGTAAGCCCGGCCTTTTCCAGCGCCAATCCGGCATCAATCGAACGGCGACCCGAACGACAGATCAGCACCACAGGACGATTCACGCTGGCCGCCCTTTTTACGTGCGAAACAAAATCGGGGTTGTAATCCCAGTCAGGACCATCTACCCAGGGGATCAGAATGGAACCTCGCGGATGTCCGATAAACATGTGTTCCATCTCGCTGCGCACGTCGATAAATACCGCTTCCGGATTGTCTCCCAGAAATTTTTGCGCATCTTTTGGTGTCAAATGTTGCATGTGCGTCTCTCCTGATCTAACGAGACAGCCATGATAGCCGTTGGCAGATGTGCTGTGTAAAAAACGAATGCTGTCATCACACCGCCCCGGCAGTAATTTCCACAGTGCAAAACCGTCTGATCGTTCAAAAGTATTATTTTGCGGCGATATCGCGCAGCTTCTGCGAATGAATGATATTTCCGTCCAAACCGGCCTGTTTAGAATTTCCGCCATAGGCAACGGTCATCAACTGCGAGTAATACATCACCGGCATGGCGAGTTTGGTACCGTGCTTCTTGTTGATCTCCGACTGATAGATTTCCACGTTGGCCTGACACAACTGACAGGGTGTGACGATCATTTCGGCACCATTGTCATAGGCAGACTCAACGATGTCGCGTATCTGCTTCTGTGATTTCTCAGGCTCGGAGAACGCCAGCGCGCCGCCGCAGCAGGTCACTTTCTGGTCGTAGCTGACCGCTTCTGCGCCCACCGTCTCGATCATTTTGTCCAGATACATCGGATTCTCGAAGGACTCACCGGCAATACCGAACGGACGATTGGTCTGACAACCGACGTAACCTGCGATTTTCAGGCCCTCCAACGGCTTGACCACCTGCGCCTTCATGCCAGCAAAGCCCACATCTTCGATCAGCACCTCGACCATATGGCGCGCCTTGACGCCGCCCTTGAAACTGAGTCCCGCCTCCTTGAGCGCCACATTGGTTTCCGCCATCAAATCACTGTGCTGATGCAGCCTTTCAGCGGTTTCACGCGTGGAAAGCCAGCAGGCAGGACAACCTGAAACCAGGTCCTGACCGGGAAGGTTCTTTTCGGCCAGCGCCAGATTGCGCGCATTGAGGGCCAGACGCGGCAATTCTCCGCCTTCGCCGTAACCGATGGACGCACCGCAGCAATTCCAGTCCGGAATTTCGTTAAGCTGAATATCCAGCTTGTCGCACATCATTCCAATGGAAGTAACAAAGTTTGATGCCGATGCACCCTTCTGTGAAGAGCAACCGGGGTAAAACGCATAGTTTTTCTTGGCCATGTTTATCTCTCTGTCATCAACTTCCGTCAGGAAGTAAAGCCCTTCTTGCGGTCTTCGATCTCGCGCGCACGGGCAATCATTTTCTTGATGCCGCTGCTGTCCTTGCACTTATGTCCGCCGATAATTTCCATCGGATTGAGCCGTTTTGCCTTAACCAGACTCAAACCTGCGCTCTGCATCGCCATCGCATTCTTGATGCCCTGCACGAAACCGTCCTTGAAATACATCGCCAGCGAGAACTTCAATTCGTTTACCCGCCCGGTCTTGACCAGATTATCCCAGAACAGCTTGGCAATCACGCGCGTCGGCTGACCTTTTGGCGCCATATCCAGACGATGTGCATAATTGGCAAGGCCGTGCATGATGTGCGTAATAGGCAACTTGCGCGGACAACGCACGATGCAGTTGTAGCACGAAGTACACATCCACATCGCGTCCGATTTGAGCACTTCATCGCGCTTGCCCGCACGTATCATCATGAAGATCTTCTGCGGCGTATGTTCCCAGGCACTGCCCAGAGGGCAGGAACCCGCGCACACGCCGCACTGCATGCACATCTTGACCCAGTCACCGTCCTCGACCCGTTCCTCGACTTCCCTGAGGAAGTTGTTGTGATAGCGCGCAACGGCTTGTTGATTCTGATTGCTCATAGCCAGTTCCTTAGTTGAAGCCCTTCATGGGCGACATGCCAATTTCGTTGATCTGCGCCACATAGTCGTTGATGTACTGTGCAACGCGCGTATTGTCGGTAATCGCCACCTCGTGTGTCACCACGCGTTCCGGTTCCAGACCCAATTGTGTCAGTGTATCGCCGATTTTGCTCATGCGGTAGTGCGCAAGCTCGGAGCCCTTGACGAAGTGGCACTGATAGTCATCGCCCTTCTTGCAACCCATCATCATCACGCCGTCGTAACCGGCATTGAGCGCATCGGTGATCCAGATGGTGTTCACCGAACCCAGGCAGCGCACCGGAATGACGCGCACGAAGGCCGAATAAACGGTACGTGAAAGACCCGTCATATCAAGCGCAGGATACGCATCGTTTTCGCAGGCCAGAATCAAAATACGCGGCTTTTCCGAAAATTCGTCAGGCATATCGACAGACTTGATCTGCGAACCCACCGTATCCACCGAGTAATTTTCGAACGAAATCACGCGCACAGGACAGGCGCCCATGCAGGTACCGCAGCGACGGCAGCGTTCCTCGTTGAACTTGGGGAAACGCCGCTCATCTTCATCGATCGCACCGAACGGACATTCCACGGTACAACGTTTGCACTGTGTACAGCCTTCCAGACGCGCAGTCGGGAAGGACAGATCGCCCGAACGCGGATGAGCGGCACGACCGAGACTGGCATTCTCCACCGCCTGTATCGCCTTGAGCGCAGCGCCGGTCGCATCTTCGGTCGCCTGCAGCATGTCCATCGGGCGGCGTACCGGGCCTGCGGCATAAATGCCGGTACGGCGTGTTTCATACGGAAAACAGATGAAATGCGAGTCTGCGAAGCCGTGTTTGAACTGCGGCATGTCAGGACCTTGGCGGTAATTCAGATTCAGGATTGAGATCTTCTGCATCTCAGCCTTTTTCTGTTTCGCGTCCTCGGCCCCGCCATCGGCGGCCATCACCACCGGATTCCATGCTTCCAGATCAACCCCGGCGCTGGGCACCTGCCCTGTGGCGAGCACCACCAGATCAGCCTCCACACTGGTATCCTCATCGAGGATCAGATCGCGGAAACTCACACGGCAACCCGAACCGCTGCTTTCAACACCGGAGGCACGACCTTTAGTGAAAGTCACCCCCTTGTCCTGCGCGCTGCGGTAAAAATCCTCACCCATACCCGGCACGCGCAGATCCTGATACATCACCACGGTATTGATATCGGGATTCGCGTCCTTGAAATACATCGCCTGCTTGATGCTGGTCGCACAGCAGTGGCCCGAGCAATAAGGCAGATGTTTGCCGGTATCGTCGCGCTGCCCTGCACACTGGACGAACACGACGGATTCAACCACCTTGCCGTCGGCACGTTTAATCGCAGCACCGTTGGCAGCAATCGCCAGCGCTTCGAGCCCTGCCTGGTCGGTGACATTAGCCTGCCCGCCACCCAGTTCCGGCAGTTTGGCGATATCATATGAAGTAAAGCCGGTTGCCTGCACGATCGCGCCGACCGTCTCTTCAACGATGTCTGCATCCTGCGCAATTTTAATATTGAAACGCCCGGGTGCGCCTGCCGTTTCAGCGACGGTCGAACCCACATATACCTTGATACGCGGATGCGAACTCACTTTTGCGGCAAGTTCGGCTACGCCGGTATCCTGGGGTTCTGCGTACGGCGCCTTAAACGGTACGCGTTTCCACAGCTTTGCACCCCAACCGCCAAGGAGCGCCTGTTTCTCGACAATCACCACATCGTAGCCGGCATCCGCCGCTTCCAAAGCAGAAGTCATGCCGGACATGCCGCCGCCGACCACCAGGATGCGCTTGTTGCCGCCGTGATTGGGATTGCCTTCAGGCAGTTTCATTTTCTTGACTTCAGCGCAGGCCATACGCACATAGTCATCCGCCATTTCCTGACGCACTTCGTCATGCGCGTCCCCTTCCGCAACCACCCACAGCACGCCTTCGCGCAGATTGGCGCGCGACATTGCGACAGTCGGAAAATAGAAGGCCTCGGTCTTGGCGCGGCGCGAACAGGCTGCGATGCAGACATGCGTGACGGCCTCATTGGCGATGTCGTCGCTGATCAGCTGCACGCCCTCCGTTGAGCACAGGAAAGGATGGACCTTCACCTCCGCCATCTTGCCTTCTTTTTTTGCAATTTTCTCCAAAGTACCGATATCGATCTTGTCACCGATACCGCAGCCTGAACAGATATATGCAGCAAATTTATTGTCAGCCATCTCTTAACCCTCCACCGTGGCCGTTTTATGGATCACCTTGATCGCCCTGAGTGCCGCCGCCGTCGCACTTTGTACCGCACGGTTCACATCCAGCGGACTGGTCGCAGCGCCTGCACCGAACATGCCCTCATCTTTTGATCCTTCAATGAAACCGGACGAATCGAGCAGCATGTCGTCAGGCAGCTTGATGCCGTTGGCTTCCGGTTCCATGCCGACAGCCAGCACGACCAGATCATGAGGCGTTGCATAACGGTGATAGCCTTCGGTATCGACACCGTGCAATACCGGGTTGCCGTCCTTGTCTTCGACAATTTTGGCAACCTTGGATTTGACGAAAGTAACCGTCGCATCCTGCTGCACTTTCTGATAGAAATCTTCAAGACGGTCTATGGTGCGCAGATCGATATAATAAACCGTCGACTTGCCCGCATCACCATGCGCTTCGCGCACATATTGCGTCTGCTTCAGTGACGCCATGCAGCAGATGCGCGAACAATGACGCAGATGATTTTCGTCGCGCGACCCGGCACATTGAATGAACGCGATATTTTTTGCCACCTGCCCGTCCGACGGCCGCAGCAACTTACCACCCGTAGGCCCGTGCGGATCAGCCAGACGCTCGAATTCAAGGCTGGTGATCACATTGGCAAAGCGACCATAACCGTAAGGCTGAATCTTCGCCGCATCGTAGGGTTTCCAACCGGTCGCCCAGATCACGCTGCCGACATTGATCGTCACTGTCTCTTCCTGCATGGCAAGATCAACCGCACCCACCTTGCAGGCGGCTTTCGCCTTCTCACCATCGTTCGTGCCGACGATGGAAGGATCGATCACGTAGCGTTGCGGGTAAGCCATCGCATGCGGCAGATAGGCAGCGCGAGTTTTGGCAAGACCGTATTCATATGCGTTGTCGATTTCGGCCTCGACCGCCTTGGCGCATTCGCCGCAAGCGGTGCAATTTTCGTTGACGTAGCGCGGAGCCACTTTCAACGTTACCGAATAATTGCCGCGTCGCCCGGTCACAGAGAGCACCTCGGTCATCGTCATCACGCGCACATTGCGGTTGCCCTTCAGTCGGCGCAAATTGATTTCGAGTCCGCAGGTCGGATGACACATTTTAGGGAAATAGCGATACAGCAGCGCGGTACGTCCGCCCAAGCTGGCGTTACGCTCGACCAGCATCACCTGCTTGCCGCATTCTGCGGCCTCCAGTGCTGCCGTCATGCCGCCTATCCCGCCGCCCACGACAAGAATGGTCTGGTTGGTTGCGATTGAATCCGTCACTCGTACCTCCGCTGATAAGAATTAATATACCCGACAGTTTGCATACTCAGTGCTCCTGCGTATGAATTTCAAAAATCATTTTGTCCAGATCGCCCAGTATCCAGGTGAACGCCTCTTCGATACCAGGGGCACCGATACCCGATACAGATCCCGGATTGACCAGCAGCGTTCGTTCCCCTTTGATATTCGGTTGCCAGATAATCTCGGCGACATGACTGTGTCCGCAACAAACCAGATCGTAATCGCCGGTACAGGCCATCGCTCTGCCATAGTGCGGATAGTGGGTGGCGAATATGCGACGCCCGCCCCATTCCAGTTCCGCATCCTGCCCATGATAGGTCATCAACCCGCCTTGCTTGCTCATCATCCTGTGCAACGCCATCTGATCGCCGACATTGTTACCATGCAGCACATGCAGCGGGATGCCCAGCTTCAGCGAAGTGCGCAGTGTGTTCGCGCCGATCAGGTCCCCACAATGAATCACAGCCTCGGCACCCAGCGATTGGGCTTTAACTATCGCCGCAGCAAGCGGCTCAGCGCGATCATGACTGTCAGAGACGATGCAGATTTTCATTTATTTGGTATCCCGCACAGTATTCATTCAGCCACCCGGCTTCATCTTGAATTTATTTACAACCATATAATTAATAAAGATATTTATATTAAAACAGCGATCCTGGCGAGACCCTGCTCAACACGCTGGTACTATAGCACCAGGTCAAATATTTTGTATCAAAATTAGTCAGCTAAAAATAGCACCGTACCTCAATTTTCCAGCTCTTTTATTTGCACACCGTGGCAGCAACAACAAAACCCGTTACTGCGCAAGTTGTTGCGAGTTGCGTCATTAGGCGCGACGGGGTTATTACGTGTCTATAACCTTATCGGGTAACTATGCTTATAACCCTGATGGCGTAAAAAGCCATTTTAAAATTAGCCTGTTGATAATTAAATCAATTAGACTTAATCTGTCGGATGTTTTATCGGAACTGGCTGGCAGATTAATGCTCAAAAAAATGATCCCTATTTATCCGGACACGGCACGTAGTGAATTTTCGTGGATACGCGATCCAGAATTTACGCCTCCCGGACAGGGTGGCGGTGTTGAGGTTTGCCTGACACATGAATTTACTGCGCCGCGTATTGGCGAGTTGAAAACGCTGTTGGAAGTTTTTCTGGCAAACGCCCTCAAAATAATCGGCGCTTCTGCCGGATTAGTGCGGCTGATCTCCCCTGACGGTCTGAGCCTGCCTATCATCAGTTCAGCAGGATTTTGCAGCGAACTGCAAACTGAAGCAGAAAACTTTACCGGCCTGGATTGTGAAGCCAGCGATATATCAAACCTGAATCAGACCATCCAGATTTCAGACATCAGCAACTGCAAACTACGACAGCACTGCCAGCACACTCATTGCAGCTTTCAGGCACTGATTACCACACCACTTGAATCTTTCAGCACACACAATACCCCGCTTGGCATTCTGACGCTTTTTTTTACCACAACGCCCGAAGCCGCAAGCCTAGCTATCAATCATGCCTCTGCTTTTGCCGAAGCAATTAGCGCAGCAGTAGAGCATTCCTATGTAAACAGGGAAACTCAACGCATCGAGCGGCTAGCCGCACGTCTTGCAATTGCAAATGACATCCATGATTCGCTGGCACAAACGCTGACTTACGCTCGCATGCGCGTGAGTCTGTTGCTGGAAGCCTCTCGCAACTGCAACAATTCAATGCTGACCCGCTATGCAGGCGATCTGGATGATGCACTGGAAATTGCGCAGAAGAGCGCACGTGAACTGGTTAAAGGCTTTCGTTGTGAAATGAACCATGGCGGATTGTCTGTTGCATTGCATGAACTCGCTACTGAGTTTTGCAAACGCAACAAAATCGTACTCGAATACCATAACCGGCTGGTCGATCTTGAGCTCCCGCTCGAACACGAAATTCAAACCTACTACATTGTCCATGAAGCGCTGAACAACATTGCCAGACATTCTGGCGCTACCCATGCGCGCTTGTTTGTCGATACCAGCTTTGGCTACTACGTATTCACCGTTGAAGACAACGGAATCGGTGCATCCACATTCTCTCCGGTGGAAGGTCATTATGGCATGATGATCATGCGTGAACGCGCACACAAAATTGGCGGCACCATCAAGGTAGAAAGTCACGCAGGCCAGGGTACGCACCTTCAATTATTTTTTCCCAAACCATCGATGGACTGGAGAGCAACACAATGAGCGACAAGTTGAAAATAGTACTGATCGATGACCAATGCCTGTGCCGGCGAGGCTTAAGTGAACTACTCGCAAATTGCTACGATTTTGATGTGGTAGGCACAACCGACAACATTACCGAATTACGCACGCTGTTAAAAATAAAGCTGGACCTGCTGATCATTGATCTGCGCATGAAGCCTCTGGACGGCATTTCCTTGCTGAATCAACTGCGCCATGAAGGCTACATGACACCTGCCATCATGCTTACCATGAGCGATTCTGAAGTCGATCTGAAAAATGCCATTCGTGCCGGCGTGCGCGGATATTTACTCAAAGATATGGCGCCTGATGAAGTGGTTGATGCAATCCGTCGCGTCGCAGCAGGCGAACTGGTCGTCGCTCCCGCGATGACCGTAAAGATGATCGAAATGTTGCGCGACGAACAGCCTGACCAGGAGAAAAAGAGTTCGCTTAAATTACTGACCGAACGTGAGCGCGAAATATTGCAATTGCTATCACGTGGCGAGAGCAACAAGGCGATCGCATTAACCTTGAAGATCAGTTACGACACCGTGAAACAGCATGTGCGTCACATTCTGAACAAACTCAATCTGTCTTCACGCGTGAAGGCAGCCGTCTTGTTCACCAAAGAGCAGGAAACGCATCACAACGATGATACGTTGCAAAACTGAGCGCATCATCAAATCGGCAGTAACCGTAGTCATTTCAATCAACTATACCAAAGGGAGAGAAAAGCATGGCACACGTAGTAATTATGGGAGCTGGTATTGGTGGTATGCCCGCAGCCTACGAAATGCGCGAGAAGCTTAATAATACGCATAAGGTTACGGTCGTATCGAATACCGAAAATTTCAATTTTATGCCATCCAATCCGTGGGTAGGCGTGAAATGGCGCAATCGCAAGCAGGTTGAGTTACCAGTACGCACCTATCTGGAGCGCAAAGGAATCAGCTTCATCTCTACAGGCGTCAAACGCGTTCATCCAGACCAAAACCAGCTTGAACTCAATGACGGAAAGATGGTTGACTACGATTATCTGATTATTGCCACCGGCCCTAAACTTGCATTTGATGAAGTTGAAGGCCTGGGTCCACATGGCGGTCACACACACTCGGTCTGCCATATTGACCACGCAATGAAATCACACGATGAATGGGAGCAGTTCTGCGATGAGCCGGGCCCCATCGTGGTCGGTGCGGTACAGGGCGCTTCCTGCTATGGTCCTGCTTATGAATACGCATTCATTATGGAAACGGACCTGCGTCGTCGCAAGATTCGCAACAAGGTTCCGATGACTTTTGTCACCGCTGAACCCTACATCGGCCATCTGGGTCTGGGCGGTGTGGGCGACTCCAAGGGCATACTCGAATCGGGCATGCGCGACAAACACATCAAATGGATCTGCAATGCCAAGGTGACCAAGGTTGAATCCGGCAAAATGTATGTCACTGAACACGACGACATGGGTATGGAAATTAAAAAACACGAACTGCCGTTCAAATACAGCATGATGCTGCCCGCATTCAAGGGTGTGGATGCCGTGTTCGGTATCGACGGACTGGTTCAGGCACGCGGTTTTGTCGTGGTGGACAAACATCAGCGCAATCCGAAATACAAAAATATTTTCGCCGTGGGCGTTTGCGTCGCCATTCCGCCGGTGGAAGCAACGCCGGTTCCGGTTGGGACCCCCAAGACAGGCTACATGATTGAATCCATGGTAACAGCCAGTGTGTACAATATTTATGCCGATCTCAACGGCATTCCGGCAGACAGGGAAGCCACCTGGAACGCCATCTGTCTGGCAGACTTTGGTGACAGCGGCGTCGCATTCGTGGCTATACCGCAAATTCCGCCCCGCAATGTGAACTGGTTTTCCGAAGGAAAATGGGTGCATCTGGCCAAGATTGCCTTCGAGAAATACTTTATCCGCAAAATGAAAAAGGGCACTTCAGAACCATTCTACGAGGGCAGCATCCTCAAAATTATGGGCATTGAAAAACTGAAGTAATCCGCATCTGCCCCTGAACAACACTGCGAAGACACCTCCGAATCAGGGGGTGTTTTTTCATTCTGCTCTATACTGTCACGTCATTCCACAAAAGAGGATAAACCCCATGCAACTCGACGAACGTAGTCTGGATACACTCTTCCGTACCGCACGCACGCACAACGCATGGCAGGACAAGCCTGTCAGCGACGAGCAGCTTTGCCAGATTTATGATCTGATGAAATGGGCCCCAACCAGTGCGAACTCCTGCCCGGCACGTATTATTTTCGTAAAGAGTCCATCCGCCAAACAGCGTTTACTGTCCGCGATGATCCCGGGTAACATCGACAAGACGCGCACAGCGCCCGTCACCGCCATCATTGCGCAGGATCACGAATTTTATGAAAAACTGCCGCAACTGTTCCCGCATGCCGATGCACGCGCCTGGTTTGCCGGAAACCAATCCCTGATTGACACGACTGCTTTTCGCAACGCCACATTACAAGGCGCTTATCTGATTCTTGCCGCGCGCGCACTTGGACTTGATGCAGGCCCCATGTCCGGTTTTGACAATGCCAAAATTGATCAGGAGTTCTTCTCCGGCACCTCAATTAAATCCAACTTTCTGATCAATCTTGGCTATGGTGATGCCTCCGGTTTATTTCCGCGCGGTCCACGCCTTTCCTTTGATGAAGCGGCGCAAATTTTGTAAATGCGTTTGTCGGACAGGCACATCCCCCGTCAGAGTAATTGACTATTACACTCGGGTATAGTCTAATAGTTGTTCTTTTTCTGAATTCAAAGGTAAAACTATGCAAATCCCAAATCGTGATGGAGACGGATATCTCGTCGATATGAGTGACTGGACACCGGAAATTGGCCGCGCAATGGCTGAAGCTGATGACTATGAGCTGAATGATAAAAAGTGGGATCAGATCATGAAAGCGCGTGAATTTTACGAGCAGTTTGGTTCGGTACCACCAATACGAAAATTTGCCAAGCACATAGGCGAAGATCAGAAAGAGGTATTCGAACTATGGATGACTGGTCCGATGAAACCGATCACAAAATACGGCGGCATGCCAAAACCTACCGGCTGCGTGTAAGCTCAAAAAAGGTTGCTGTTCTCGCAGGCTTATCGGTTTTGACCGATAAGCCTGCGATTTTTTATGCCTGAAGTTTTTTGCAGCGTTTCTTATGGGAAAGCACGTCATCCGAAGATGACGCTTGCCCTAACACGCTAATCCTGAGGGGCGGCATGCCGCTCAATCAAACGTTCGATGAACTCGCGCAAAAAACCTTCCGTCTGCGAACTGTGAAAACGCGCCACTTCCACACCGTGACTATAGGCCACGACGGTGGGGAAGCCTCTCACCTTATGCCGACCGGCAATCTTCATGTTTTCGTCAGCATCCACCATGCCCAGCATGAATTTTCCGTCGTAAACGGTGACCATCTTGTGCAGCAGGGGTGCCAGCACCTTGCAAGGTGCGCACCAGTCCGCGCTGATATCGACCAGCACCGGGATTTCATGCGATCGCGCCACCACCAGTGCATCAAAACTATCTTCTTCTACATTGCAGGAATAATTACTCAAAGTCAGCCTCGTTTGGTTTCATGCTCATTTATGATTCGGTATTATTTCGGCTGGCGCTGTTCGGGCCGCAGTCTCGGCATCAGCAACTCATCCGCCGCATCGCCATCCACAACACTGCCGGATACATCCAGCAGCGGCTGATCAAAATCGTTCCAACCCCGCACCCCGCTTTTAAGTGAGGCCACCCGGCTAAAGCCCATTTGTTGCATCACATCGGCAACGAGTACCGAACGGTAACCCGAACGACAAATGACTACGATCTCGCGATCGCGTCCATTGACCAGTTCCGGCACAGTTTCATCGAAATCCCACTCGCAGGATTGCTCCAATACACCGCGCGGCACGTTGATGGTACCGGGCATACGCAGCGTGTCGAACTCGCAGGGCTCACGCACATCGAGCAGAATATATTGCCGGCCGGCAGCCAGCTGCTTGCTCAGATCCCACGGCTGGATTTCCTTAACACGGGTAAGCGCATCATCAACCAAATCTTTGTAACGTTTCATGCGACTCCTTGTTAATAACCGGCATCGTCTCATCAAGAAACCGCCACCGCAATCGTGATACGGTTGATGCGGCGCAATTATAGCAATCCTTGACTGTCCATGCCTAAATCGGGTTGTTCTGATCGAAAAATCGATGTTCCAGATTGAACTGGGCCGCCAGATGTTCCCCCAGTGCCTGTATACCCGGACGCTCGGTCGCGTGATGACCTGCCGCGATAAAGGCCACGCCCGTTTCATTGGCAAGATGATAATTTTGTTCAGAAATTTCTCCGGTCAGAAAAGCATCCACACCCAGCGCAATGGCGGCCTCGAAATAACCCTGAGCGCCACCGCTGCACCATGCCACTCGCCGTATCATCCGGCCGGCGTCACCGATAACCTGGGGCTTGCGCTGCAAGCCGGACGCGACCACTTCTGAAAATCGTGCTAACGTCTGCACGGCCTCCAGCGTACCGAAACACGCAATGTTCTGTTCGCCAAAACGGCCTTGCTCCGTCAAACCGAACAGTCTGCCGAGTCGCGCGTTGTTGCCAAACTCAGGGTGCGCATCAAGCGGCAAATGGTATGCCAGCAGACTTACTTCATTTTTTAACAGTTGCGCGATACGCTTCTTCTTGATACCGACAATGCAGGCATCTTCATTACGCCAGAAATAGCCGTGATGCACGACAATCGCATCTGCGCCCCAGTTGATAGCATCATCGATCACCTGCTGCGAAGCTGTTACCGCCGTGGCGATGCGCAGCACCTCCTCCCGCCCTTCGACCTGAATCCCGTTCGGGCAATAATCCTTGAATTGAGCGGTTTGCAACAGGCTTGCGTTATAATCGCGCAACTGAATGAGTTTCATATTTTTCCCTGAATTATCAATACAACATCCGATTCATCTTACCATGCGTAAACACTGGCTGTTATTCACTCAAACTGTAACCATCGCACTGGCTTTGCTGTTCATTGTGCATACGCTCAGACCCGAACTGCTGCCCACTGCGGCGCGCAACACGGTCGTCACACTGTATGAAAGTGCAGCCCCTTCGACCGATGGTGCATTACCCAGCACCGGCTTGAGCGTGGCCGCAAAAAAAGCCATGCCTTCAGTCGTGAATATTTTCACCAGCACCACCATCAAAACGCCGGCCAACCCCTTCGTCGATGATCCTCGCTTCCGCTTCTTCTTCGGCGACCAGGAAAGCTCGCCGCAACAAAGCGCCAGTCTGGGTTCAGGCGTAATTGTAAGCGCTGACGGCTTTATCCTCACCAATCACCATGTTGTCGAAGCGGCTGACCAGATCGAAGTCGCCTTGGCAGATGGCCGGAAAGCACGCGCACATGTCATTGGTTCTGACCCTGAAATGGACCTTGCGGTAATCAAGATTGAACTGCCCGGCAATTTACCCTCCGTCACCTTTGGTCATCCCGAAACTGCGCATGTCGGCGACATGGTGCTGGCAATCGGCAATCCCTTCGGCGTCGGTCAAACCGTCACAATGGGCATCATCAGCGCACTTAAACGCGACCATCTCGGTCTGAATACCTTTGAAAATTTCATCCAGACCGATGCCGCCATCAACCCGGGTAATTCCGGCGGAGCGCTGGTAGACGTCAATGGCAACCTGATCGGCATCAACAGCGCGATCTATTCGCCCAATGGCGGATCACTGGGAATCGGCTTCGCAATACCGGCGACGATCGCGAAAAAGACCATGGAACAAATCATCCAGACGGGTTCGGTAACACGCGGATGGATAGGGGCTGCCGTGCAGGAACTCACGCCCGAAATGATAGCGTCATTCAAACTCAGTGATGTACACGGCGTATTGATAACCGAAGTAATCCGCAACAGCCCGGCAGAAAAGGCCGGGATCAAGACAAGGGACATTCTGGTGTCAATTGACAACCGTGCAATAGACAACTGGAGTTCCATGCTGGACACCGTATCCAACCTGCCGCCCGGTAAAACTGTCGAGATTAAAGTGCTGCGCAGCGGAACTGAACTAGCTTCAAAAGTGAAGATCGGTAAGCGCCCGAAACCCAAATCGCAATAAATAACCCCGAACTATCCGGATCTATTCTTAGCGGATCTAAGACCGACGTGGCATGCGGTTATGCACCATGGCTCCTGTCTGGACTGGTTTTTTACTCAGCACATCACCAACGACTACTTTACGGCTTTAAAAAAGCGGGCCGGATAAAATCCGGCCCGTTCTGCATCTATTTGAAAATACTGCGTATTTACGCCGAGAACGAGGATCCGCAACCACAGGTGGTGGTGGCATTCGGGTTCTTGATGACGAACTGCGAACCTTCCAGACCTTCCGTGTAGTCGATTTCGGCGCCGGCCAGATATTGAAAGCTCATAGGGTCGATCAGCAGTTGCACGCCGTCCTTGTCCAGCACCGTATCGTCTTCGTTGACCACTTCATCGAAGGTAAAACCGTACTGAAAGCCGGAACAGCCGCCGCCGCTGACAAACACGCGCAATTTAAGATCCGGATTGCCTTCTTCCACAATCAGTTGTTTTACTTTGGCTGCTGCGTTGTCAGTAAAAACCAGCAGGTCTTGTGCTACTTCAGTCGTTGCATTCATGATTTCTCCTAAGATTATTAATTAATACCTGTTTTTAATACCACAACTTTTTCATGGTCAGCCAGGTTGATGTGGTTCAGACGCCCGTCAAGAACTGCGCCTGCCTGTATTTCCAGCAGCTTGTAATGCACGTCGCCTGTGACTCGCGCCTTTACATGGAGTTCCAGATATTCACTGGCGGTCACTGCCCCGCTGATCACCCCGTTGACCACCAGATGCGTCACGTTCACCTCGCCGTGCACACATCCTTGCTCACTCAACACCAGCGTCGACGGCTTGCCGGGTGCTGCGATCACGTCACCGTTCACCTGCCCGTCTATGCGCATACCCCCGCTGAAACTGATATTCCCATCGATGACCGTTCCTGTACCTATCAGGGTATCGATGCGGTTTTGCGGCTTGCTGTGCTTCTTGTTGAACAACGGCTTCTCCCCGGACTAAAAAAGATTGACGCTTTGCCGTACGCGAGGTTCATGCACCCCCTGTTCGAACAATCTTACCTGAATGCTCTGCAACTGCACATCGGGTGAAAGTCGAAGATTTTGTTCCAGTCGCTGATAATACTTGAATTTTAGCGCAAAGAGGTCATGTCCTGACTCTGTGGAGGGAAATAGCCGTGTTGATTTACGACCGTTTTGCACCAGTGTCGCAATCAATTCATAGCCTCCCTCGAACTCCTTTACGCGCTGGCCACTCTGCACCAGCAGCATACGCACACGGTACTCTCCCGGAATTTTATCGCGTTCCAGACTCAGCCGGTGAATCGCCAATTCCCCTTCCTTGCCGTTTGCAGCGGTCAGATTCTGAAAAAAACTCAAGTCGTCCTGCAAACGGGCATTGTCATCAGTCAGACTCTTCATCTGTCGCGCCGTTTCCTGACTGCGGCCCTGTTCCATCTGAATTTGCTGCTGATATTGCGCAATCCGCTTACCCAACTCCACATTTTCAACGCTGAGCCTGGCAAGGCTTGCCTGCAACCGGGTCAGTTCACGCTGCGTCTCACTGCGATGAAAACCGGCAAATTCCAGCCCGCTGTCATAGGCGAACCAGACGAGTCCTGCCGCTGCCAGCACGAACGGCAACACCATACTCCAGCGATAATACCAGGCAATATGCGGACGCACCGACAGGGGGCGCATACTGAAGCCCCGTCGGGCGCGACGCCACGCTTTAATGGGAACCTCGCGCAGCCATTTACGGCAATAACGGAACGATATTCAGCGCCATATTCTCAGGAAAACCGAACATGATGTTCATGTTCTGCACCGCCTGACCTGCCGCGCCCTTCAGCAGATTGTCGATCACCGACAGCACCACCACGGTGTCGCCGCCCTGCGGCCGGTGTACGGCGATACGGCAACGGTTCGACCCTCTGACCGAACGGGTTTCGGGATGTGAGCCTGCGGGCATCACATCGACGAAGGATTCGCCGGCGTAACGCTGTTCGAACAAAGCCTGCAAGTCCACATCGCGTGTCAGTTTGCCGTACAGCGTCGCGTGAATGCCGCGTATCAAGGGGGTTAAATGCGGCACAAACGTCAGCCCCACACCGCCGCCGAGAATACTCGCAAGTCCTTGTTTAATTTCAGGAAGATGTCGATGCCCTGCAACGCCGTAAGCCTTGAAGTTATCCCCGGCCTCGGCAAATAGTGCAGGAATCTCCGCACGACGGCCGGCACCCGACACGCCCGATTTGGCATCGGCGATCAGACTGCCCGGCTCGATTACGCCCGCTTCCAGCAGGGGAATAAACCCCAGTTGCACAGCGGTCGGATAACAGCCGGGATTGGCAATCAGCCGGGCCGATTTGATTTTCTCGCGGTTGATTTCCGGCAAGCCATACACAGCTTCTGCGACCAGGTCAGGACAGGCATGCGTCATGCCATACCATTTTTCCCAGGATGCAATGTCCTGCAAACGGAAATCCGCCGCCAGATCGATCACCCTGACACCCGCATCCAGCAGCACGCGCGCCTGCTGCATTGCAATGCCGTTGGGCGTGGCGAAAAAAACCAGATTGCACTGTTCAAGATGCGCTTCATCCGGATGAACGAACAGCAGATCGACGAAACCGCGCAGACTCGGGAACATCTGATCGACGCGGGTGCCGGCATCCGCGCGCGAAGTGATCACCTGCAATTTAACCTGTGGATGTAAGGCCAACAAACGCAGCAACTCTACGCCGGTGTACCCCGTTCCGCCTACTATGCCAACCTTGATCATCGCAGCCCCTTTCGTAATTACACGGCATGATAAAGCAAAAACCGCCCGAAGGCGGTTTTGCAATCCAACCAAACGATTAACGCTTGGAGAACTGTTTCCTGCGGCGAGCTTTACGCAAGCCCACTTTCTTACGTTCGACTTCACGCGCATCGCGTGTAACCAGACCGGCTGCCTTCAACACAGGCTTGAAGTCTGCGTTGTAGTCGATCAGGGCACGTGTGATGCCGTGACGAACTGCACCCGCCTGGCCGTTTTCACCGCCGCCGGATACGTTAACCATGATATCGAACTGACCCAGTGTATCGGTCAGACCCAACGGTTGACGCACAATCATGCGGCCGGTTTCACGTGAGAAATAGATATCAACAGGTTTGTCGTTTACAACGATATCGCCCTTGCCAGCCTTGATAAAAACACGTGCCACCGCGCTCTTGCGACGACCTGTTCCGTAGTTATAAGAGACAGTCATGATTAAGCCTTCAACAAGTTAATGAGTGTCGGTTGCTGTGCTTCATGAGGATGAGCAGAACCTGCATACACCTTCATTTTGCGCAACATCGCGTAGCCCAACGGGCCCTTAGGCAACATGCCCTTGACTGCTTTTTCCAGAACGCGGGCCGGATGACGGCCTTGCATTTTGGTGAAATTCGTCGTGTACAGTCCACCAGGATAACCTGTATGGCGATGATACAGCTTGGCTTCAGCTTTATTACCGGCCGAGCACTTGATCTGCAGCATCAACCAGAAGCCATTCGTGCTGGACTTCGTGTGCTTTTGCGGAAAATGTTTTCATATCCACTAACCCTATAATTCTATATTGAAACCTCGAAGGGCGCGAATTCTAGTTCATGCACCTGCCCCATGTCAAATGATATTTTAATTTGCCGGCGTAAGCAGGCTGCAACGCTATTAATTTTTACTTTTGCCGGTGGCAGCCCGGCAGCTGGTTTGCCGCGCCGCCTGCCTGATGTCCCCCAAGCGGCTTGCCCCTTGATAGCTCACAAACAGCGGTGCTGCGGAACTCGCACGATCCGCTTTGCGGCCACGTGCTCAAACAATCCTCGCCCAACTGCACTGCTGTTTGCTGACTATCTTCGGCGGCGCACAGGGGGTGAATCGGCATTAAATTTGCACAATTATCGTACAAATTCAGTTACATACGCGCTGATTACCAATATTTTGACAGGAAACCGTATGCCCATCACTGTAGTTCGTTATTGTTTGATTACCTATCTTCTGAGTGGTTGCGCTTATACCGTTACTATAGTGAGTGACGCGCTGATTACCAATTTGCTGGCTAATTGCAGACTCGCCATCGCTGTAACTGGTAATTCGCTGATTACTTATCTGCTGGGTTGTAGAACTATTGCCAGACGCATCATTGCAGATGTACTGATTACCAATCTGCTGGCAACTAGTCTGAGCCTGAACATTTACCATTGAGATCATTAAAGTAGCTACGGTAATTATTTTTTCATTTCGACCATCCTTGGGCGCCTTTTTAAATTCTACTTACCATCACATCTAAATGTAATGTGCTGATAAAGAGTGGTGCCACTAGAGTATGCGCTGCTACTTTGCCCCTTTGCATTCGCTTGATTATTATTTGCATAGCCTCTCGCTGATGATTGTGAAAAGCCGCTGCTAGAGTTTTGCTCATCAGTCCATTCATTAGTAATATTATATTTACCGTTACATTGCTCAAACATTTGCTTGTATGCGCTTTCTCTTTGAGATGTATTAAAAGCATCCATTATGCCTAACCGATAAAATACTTCACCATCTCCGTTGTTTTCATTTAATGGCGCATATTTACTTCCAGTGTTTACTGGCTTCACCATTGTTGCCCCACAACTTACTAAACATAGGGTTACGGCTATTAGTGGTATTATTTTAGATAATTTGAACATTACATCTCCTTAATTATTTTTGATTGCTTACATATGCCATTACAAGTAAAAAGCAAGCTCTCAACCTGCCGATTCTTCGCTGGTTTACGCGACCTGCAACAACTTTTCAATAAAACCCCGCTACCAGTTATAAGTTAAAACGGATGCCCGTTACGGTTTTTGAAAGCCGCGCCAGTATCGGCCTTGATGGGCGTTTTGGTTAGTAGAATACCTTCAACGAAAAATTTCGCAATCTTTATAAATCCCCTTGAATAACCCAAGTGACTGAGTGCATCAACAACTTCCAGTTTTTGCCCCAGATTCAAGCAGCAATCAAGGTACCAGCGACCATTCAGGGCAAGCCCCTGTTCAGGCTTCCTCTTTGTAATCTTTGAATCCGTATTCCCTTTTGGATTACGTGTTTTCACTGCCAGTGTGGAATACGTATGCTCTGAATTGATCACCCCAATACCCTCCAGAAGATAATGGAGCCGCGCCTGTTGACTATTTTTGAGCGATATTCCGTTGCGCACGCCTGTCATTCCTAGTTCAGGTGCGGTTGATTCCCACTTACCGAGCGCAAGAATATGCAGCATTTCGATCGCCGTTGTGAAGGAAACATCGAACGATGACGGAATGCCTGACAGATTCGGGGATATTGATACTTTGATTGCATCTGCTCCCATTATTTTCTCCAGAGACGGCGAGTACGATGACCAACAGTGATTGTGAAGCCATCAGTGCTTTTCACTTTATAGGCATCAAACCATTCTGCAAGCCGCGATACCGGGCTACGACCAAAATCACGCTCCATGTTTCGAATACTGGTTTTGTTAAGGTAGAGAGTGACAGCTCCATGCCCGTCATATTCTTCCTGCCCATACAGATCAAGTAGTTGATCGACCATCAGCGGAATACCGCGTTGCTGCATTCGCATCGCTGCGTGCTGTGTAAGTGTTGTCATTTTATTTCACCGCGCCCATGAACTCATCGAGCAATTTTTGACCAAGTTCTCTTTGACTTTCTTTTTCCTTGCTCCAGTCTATTGCAGGCAACCATTGTTTATCATCAGGTCGTTTAAACCACATATCACGCCATGCACTTCTACTTGTTCCGGATATGGAATTAACCATTGAAGCTGGAGATACTGACTTGCCATCATAAATCACTTCCTCACCTTCAACTTTCGCGTAGAAATTTGTACCTTTGTACTGCATTCTTAGCTCAGTGCCATGAGGGAGGAAAAGTTTTTTCCACTGATAGCCGCGACTAATCTTGTTACTTTCTTCAATCAATAACTCTGGCTTCCAATCTGCATTCGCGAGCCAGTACTCTATTGCATCCGATACAACAAGTACGGGATCACGAGGATCATTCTTTTCGCGCAGGAAGTCAGAAAGTTGAATAAAAAGGCCTGTGCTAACAGGCACACCGATAGTTAAAACCAGATTATTTGTTGTCATTTTTGCCTCGCCCTTATTTAGCAAATGCGATCTTACTCACCAAAAACAAACAAGTCAAGCATAAAAGAGATGTAAAATTTATAATTACGAGCAATACAAGATACTTAAGGTCGGCAATCCAATCACGAAGGTTAATTCTTTAACACGAGGCTATCTAGCTCAACTCTTCCAACACCCTTGCCAGCAACGCAATGCTTCTGTGAAGCTTACTGACAAACACATCAGTGGATGATTGCAAATCAAAACTGAACTAGCATTTGTTCTTGATTTGTAAATGCTGCCGCCGCTGAGCCTGCTGCTCATGCTGCTGATAGGCATCGGACTCATTTATCGCCACCCCAGGGCGGCGCGGCGACTGATCATCGTTACATTCGCCTTGCTCTGGGCAGCTTCGACGCCGTATATCGCCGAAGGCGCCTTACACCTGATCGAAGCACAACCGCTGAAGCAAAATCCAGCCGCCGCTCAGGCGATCGTGATACTGGGCGGCGGAAGTTACTTTCACGCACCGGAATATGCAGCTCATGACACCGTCAGCGACGCCACGCTGGTGCGCCTGCGTTATGGCGCCAGACTGCAACGCGAATTCAAGCTGCCGATTCTGGTAACCGGCGGCATGCCGCTCGGCAACAGCACTTCAGAAGCTGAGCAAATGCGCGCTTCGCTGGAACAGGATTTTCAGGTACCGGTGCGCTGGATGGAAGACGCTTCCGACAACACGTTTGAAAATGCGCGCAATTCTTACCAAACTTTACACAAGGACGGTATTAACAAAATATA
>JAPLQK010000063.1 GCA_026399735.1 Pseudomonadota bacterium | reverse complement strand
TTTGCAGACTGGCTGCGCGGATTTGGTAATCTGATCATCGTGGACCACGGAAATGCCTTCATGAGTTTGTACGGCAACAATGAAACGCTGTACAAGCAAGTCGGCGACGAACTTCGCGGAGGCGACACCATCGCAACGGTGGGCAACAGCGGCGGAAATGCCGAATCCGGTTTATACTTTGAACTGCGCCACGAAAGCCGTCCGCTCGACCCGCTGAAGTGGCTGGCAAAAAACAATTAGAGGTTACTATGCGTCGTATGGAAAAGTTGGGCCTGGTAGGTTTGGGTTTGGTTGCCGGCATCTCGATCAGTTTGCATTTCGCTGCGCTGGCTGACAAGGAAACAATCGCAACACCCCTGCCCGTTGAAGAACTGCGCGCTTTTACCGAAGTGTTTGGTCACATTAAAAGCAGCTACGTTGAGCCGGTTTCCGATAAAAAGCTTTTTACTGCGGCCATCAATGGCATGTTGAACGGGCTTGATCCCCATTCAGCCTATCTTGATGCAGATGCATTCAAAGACCTGCAGGTCGGCACTCAGGGCGAGTTTGGCGGTTTGGGCATTGAAGTTGGAATTGAAGATGGTCTGGTAAAAGTCATCTCGCCGATTGAAGATACACCGGCCTATCAGGCAGGCGTAAAAGCGGGTGATCTGATCCTCAAACTGGACGACTCACTGGTTAAAGGCATGTCGTTGAACGATGCTGTCAAGCGCATGCGCGGCAAGCCCGGCAGCAAAATCGTGCTGACCATTCTGCGTAAAAATGAACTCAAACCGCTCAGCATTACTGTGGTGCGCGCCGTAATCAAGGTACAGAGCGTCAAAGCCCGGCTTGTCGAGCCTGGATACGGCTTCATCCGCATTACGCAATTTCAGGAACGCACTGGAGAAAACCTGGCCACTGCACTGGAGAAGCTTGTAAAAGACAATAAAGGCGCTTTGAATGGCCTGGTTCTGGACTTACGCAATGACCCTGGTGGCTTGCTGGATGGAGCGGTCGCAGTTTCTGCTGCCTTTCTTGCCAAAGATGCACTGGTTGTATACACCGAAGGGCGGACGGAAGAGGCAAAAATGCGACTGACTGCAACGCCTGAATACTACCTGCATGGAAATACCAAAAATGACTATATCCAGAAAATTCCGGCATCGATCAAGAGCGTGCCTCTGGTTGTACTGGTGAATGGCGGCTCGGCTTCTGCTTCAGAAATTGTGGCCGGCGCCCTGCAAGATCACAAACGCGCCGTCATTATGGGAACACAGACATTTGGCAAGGGATCCGTTCAAACCGTACTTCCACTGGGCAACAACACTGCCATCAAACTGACGACTGCCCGCTATTACACACCCGGCGGCCGTTCGATTCAGGCAAAGGGGATCGTGCCGGATATTCTGGTTGAAGATCCATCCACACCGGCTTCTGACAATTTGCTCCGCCTGCGCGAGGCTGACCTGGACAATCATTTGATCAATGACAAGCAGCCGGAAGACAAGCCGGTTCCAACTCCCAAGACAGAAACCGGATCCAAGAGCGATCCTGAAAAACAGCCTTCGGTCGAATTTGGCGCAAAGAATGACTATCAACTCAATCAAGCACTAAACCTGCTAAAAGGAATGAAAATACTGCAGGGGAAGTAATCGCATACAGGAGAATGCCATGATCAATCCATTTGAACTGGAGAAAATACGCGAACTGTGGTTTATGCCGGAACCGGCGGATCAGACTGCACGTGCGCTGGCTATATTAAGCGGCCTTGCCAACCTTAAAGCCTTCCGCACGCCCAAACCCCATGTTCTGGAAATTCACTACAACCTGCGCGACTATACGCTGGCGGGATTGGAGCGCGCGCTGGAACAGGAAGGTTTTCATCTCGACCATAGTTTTTTGCATCACATCGGTCGCAATATCATCTATTACTGCGAAGATACGACGCTGCACAATATGGAAATTCGCGGCCATATAACCAAGAAAAATGAAAAGGAAGTATTTATCGAAGTGAGCGGACGCCATGCGCATACTGAACACGCAGCCAACCCACCTCAACGCCGTGAGTACGAATAAGCATTTCTCATGAATGACACGCAGCTGCAACGCTATGGCCGGCACATCCTGCTTAATGAAATTGGTATTGAAGGACAACAGCGAATACTGGACGCACGCGTTTTAATTGTCGGGCTGGGCGGTCTGGGTTCGCCTGCTGCGCTCTATCTGGCATCGAGCGGCGTCGGGAAAATAACCCTGTGCGATAACGACCTTGTGGATTTAAGCAATCTGCAACGCCAGATTGCGCATCGCACCTCCACCATTGGGCTATCCAAGGTCAGCTCTGCCAGCGCCGCTATGCGGGATATCAACCCCGAAATAAGCTGTGCAGAATTATGCTTGCGTGCAAACCCGGACCAGCTCAATGAGCTTGTCGCAGCCGCTGATATCGTACTCGATTGCAGTGATAACTTCGCCACGCGATACGCCATTAACCGCGCCTGTCTGAAACACGGCAAACCGCTGGTTTCCGGTGCGGCGATCCTATTTTCAGGGCAAGCTGCCGTGTTTGATTTCAGACAATCCGGAGTGGCATGCTACAACTGCCTGTTCCCCGAGGACAGCGAATCCGAGGAATTGCGTTGCGCCACCACAGGAATCTTCGCTCCGTTGACCGGCATCATCGGCACGATACAGGCAGCTGAAACACTCAAAATATTATCCGGGATCAAAACAGGACTGAGCGGCAAACTTTT
>JAPLQK010000023.1 GCA_026399735.1 Pseudomonadota bacterium | reverse complement strand
GGCCTATGGGCACAACGGAGCAGAATCGATGATTTCGGACGGGTAAAGCGAAAAATGTAGCTTGAATCGTGAAAAATCTCATCCAAGGATGAGACGCTCCCCGCTGAAACCATTAGGTTCAGCTATTTTGCAAGAAGCTCAAAATAGTTCGACCTTGTATTTTGTTACACATAAATGATGTTCGAGAGAAAATTACAGTTGCAGGGGTGCTTGCGGAATTTTAGGGATAAGAGATGCTTGAAGCAAAAATCAAATTTTTCGATATTAAGCGCTGTGGTTATTATTTGAGGGGAGCTTTAGATCCAACCCTCAGCGACATGAACGACGCTCTGCTGAAACTCAATATATGGGCTAATGATGGTAGAGAGTTTGCAAATACGACGTGTTATCAGCCAGATCCTGACAATGACCTGTTGAACACATATTTTTGTGGGTGGAGTCAAAATGCCACGACGAAAGATAGCCTCCTGATCCTATGGAATCAAGTTCCAAACGACAACGGTGTAATTTACGGGATGAATCCTCTTGCACCTCCAGGAGGAACGTCTATGTTAACCACTGATTTCGGCAATACTCCTGCTATACCTGGGGCGCCAAGCTATATCTGGTTTATTCCAAGCAAAAAAGTGTTTGCAACGATACGCTTTAACCATTCTGTTCAGGGTAAGGTTAATCTTGATCACTACCTAAATGGATTTCTACAGAACAAATCGCCGTATCGAGTAGAAAATGCAGAGGGTGAAGTGGTTGGCTATTCATCTACAGGGGAAACCGCCGGAAATTCTGGTAGTTTACATGCGAAATTTGAAGCTTATGGCAGGAAGAATGAAGAGCTAGAGACTGAGTTGTTGACGAATATTCGTAAAATAACAAAAATAATTAAGCGTGAAACACTAATTTATACAGTTGATGACGATAGAAGTGTTTTTGAAAGGGTTTTTTCTGGGTTGCTTAACAATACCCCGAGCTTTACTCAGGAAAGAACAATCAATCATGAAATGCAGTTTTCTCCAACGGAAGCTGAGCTTAAACAAATAATCAAGAATTTTGGAGAGTTAGGTCCAGACACCTTTATTAACAATGCCGGATTTGTTTATAAGGATGGTAGAAAAATCATGCTTACAGGTGTCAATGTTAGCTTTTCTCATCAATTCAACATCAGTCGTGCCGAAAATCAGCTCATTTCGGCAGAAACTTTGTTAGCGGCTATAACCAATGAACGAACTGACTTATTAAGGTCTTTGGATACCCCAGCCTTTGAAGTCGAACAAGCCTAAAATGCTTAAGTACTTAGTTTTAGCAATCACTACAGCACTATTAACTTATTGGTTAAAAGATAGTCTTGTCGTTCTGAAATATGATGCATACAAGGACACATTAAGTGCGCTTCTTAATGTGTCGTCAATCATTTTTGCAATTATAGGTGCTTGGATTGCGATCATTTACCCACGTGCAATTGGTAGGGCATTTGCTAGTCACAGCATTAATAACCCGGAAATTAAAGAGGCTGAGGGTGATGCGAATTACTTGGGGGAGCTTGTGGAAATCGTGATGGTTTCTGCGGTTGTGTTAATGGCTGTGCTATCCATTCAATTTAGTGTTCCAATTATAAAGGGGCTTCTTGATGCCTCCTCTTTGAAGTATGCAAAGCATGGTATTTTCTTTGTAGTTGCGATGCTGACATTTGCTCAATTACACGCTGTATTTCGAGTTATTTTGGCAAATTATTTTTTCTTAAATCAGCTTCGAAGCAAAAACACCAATGGAAAGATTGATGTTCTCCACAAGTAATTTGGCGCAATTCATTTTAGGTGAATTACCATACATCTAAAAAATTTATTTCACCCGTTTCAACCGGCGCATCGACACCAGCAGTTGCTTTTAAGGGGGAATTATAGGGGGTGGCGGCACGGCCAGAGTGACCCGCCTTGGCCCAGAAACTGCCCGACTGCGACCCGTTTTCGGGCCGGGATCACCACCCCCATCCGGCAGTCCACCGCGTCCGTCTCGGTACATTTTTTTGGGTCGGTGCCGATTTTCACCCGTCGCCCGGTGATGCGAAATTGACGCCCGTTCTGTGCAGTTCTGTTTTCGTTCGGTGAAAATTTGTCGCAAGCCGTTGACGCTGTTCGGGAAATATTTTGGCCAGCAAGTCGGTTCAGAAATCCAGTTCGGGATAGGTTCGGTTCAGGTAGAATGATGGTCGTGCGCTGAAAAACTCTGTTACGTTTCTTCTACTTATTTTCGAAAAAACAATGAGTTATCTGTACTGTTAATCCGCAGGTCCCTGGTTCGAATCCAGGTCGTGATTAAATCGGATTTTCAGGAGATTCAGTATGCTTACTAAAGTGCTCACTGCGCATGTTCCCGTTCCACTCGTTGAGAAGGTCGATTTAATCGCCGCTCGCATGGAACGTTCTCGCGGATGGATCGTGAAGCAGGCATTGTCCGCTTGGGTCGATCAGGAAGAATTGCGTCGTCGTATGACATTGGATGCGATGGCAGATGTGGATGTTGGTCACGTTATCGACCATCAATCCGTGCAGGCTTGGGCTGACAGTCTCAGCAGCGACCAGCCACTGCCGGTGCCGCGTTGATGGAATTGAAATGGACGAGCAAGGCATTGTCAGATTTGGCAAGACTGCATGAGTTCCTGTCTCCATTAAACAAGCAAGCCGCTGCCGCCACTGTGCAAACCCTAGCGGCAGCACCTGCCAAGCTCATGGTGCAGCCACGTCTGGGAGAAAGGCTGGAAGAGTTTGATCCTCGTGAGGTACGGCGTATTTTAGTTGGTCACTATGAAATGCGTTACGAAATTCAACATTCCACAATTTACGTGCTGAGACTCTGGCACACGCGGGAAGATCGCTAGACGATTGGTAATGTAGTCAAAATGATCGTGACAGTGTAACGAAATCTAATAAACTTAGGACGCACTCATTCCATGCAACAACTCCAATTTCAATTGAACGGCGAATATGTCGAACTCAACCAACTTCTCAAGATGGTTGGGCTTTGCGACAGCGGCGGTGCAGGCAAGGCGATGGTGGCTGAAGGTGTTGTATCTGTCGATGGTCAACTGGAGCTGCGCAAGACGGCCAAGATACGCTCTGGGGCGATTGTGACGCTGGGTGATGTGCAAATCAGTGTGATTGCAGAGTAGGGTGGAATGAAATATCGGCACTACAAGGGCGGCATCTACGAGATTGTCTGTGAGGCATGTCTTGAGGCGGACCCCGATGTCATCATGATCGTTTATCAGTCAGCGGCTGACGGCATGATCTGGACGCGCCCCAAGGAGGCTTTCTTGGAGCTGGTGGAATGGGACGGCTGCATGGTGCCGAGGTTTGTACCGATTGCCTTGAGTTAGAATATTGCCTGCCCGAAACTTATTCTGTCAAAATAAAAATGACCGTCGAATCCCCCCCAAACCCGCCAGCCGCCAAGCTCTGGGCTGCCATCCCCAGTGTCATGGCGATGTGGCAATACTGATTGAATCGAACTGAACTGTACGGCTCTTGATGGGCATTAAGGGATCATATGTACCACTCTCGAACAATCAGCATCACAATTAACCGGAATTGGAAAGATATCTACGAAGCCTATTGGCGGCCAGAAGACTTCCCAAGGTGGGCGTCAGGTCTCAGCAGATCAATACTTACCCATGATGGAAGTACATGGAATGCAGAAGGTCCCGAAGGATCGGTCAGCATACGGTTTACGGGCCACAACAATTTTGGAGTCATGGATCATTATGTCAGTGTGAATGATGGCCCTGAAATTTATGTTCCCTTGAGAATCATTCAGAATGGTGACGGTGCTGAAGTGCTGCTCACCCTGTTTCAGCAAGAGGGTATGTCGGACGCAAAATTTATTGCTGACGCAGAATGGGTTGAGCAAGATTTGCTGACATTAAAGTTGCTTGCTTCCCCTGAATTCCCTGTGATTTGAACGGAGAATTTTCGGTGATGACCGGAAATTATCTGCCGAAGCCGGCGATATGCTATTGTGGAAAGATACTTGGCTGATTACGGCTGATCTGTGTCAAGCCTGCCAGGGACATCAATGATGAACAGGAGGCGACATGAATGTGACACAAAAGCTTCAGGAACTTGGCCAAAGTCTCTGGCTCGACAATATCACGCGCGGGCTGCTGACGAGCGGAACGCTCAGTCGCTACATCAGAGAGTTTGCGGTGACGGGATTGACCTCCAATCCTACGATTTTCGATCATGCTATCCGGAATAGTAATTTCTACGATAATGCCATTCGCCAAAAGGCATTAGCCGGCATATCGGGTGAAGAATTATTTTTCGAGCTGGCATTGGAGGATTTAGTCCGGGCGGCTGACCTTTTTCGGCCGATCCACGATGCCACTGGCGGGATTGACGGCTGGGTATCGCTGGAGGTGTCGCCCTTGCTTGCTGACGACACCGCAGGCACGATAAAGGCGGCAATGCAACTGCATGCGCGTGCACGGCGCCCCAATCTCTTTATCAAGATTCCCGGCACCCCTGCGGGCATTCGGGCCATTGAGGAAACCATCTTCGCGGGCGTGCCGGTGAACGTCACGTTGCTGTTCTCACGCGAGCATTACCTCGCGGCCGCAGAATCCTATATGCGCGGCATTGAGCGACGTCTGTGCGCTGGTTTGGATGCCAGGGTTGCTTCAGTTGCATCGCTTTTCGTCAGCCGGTGGGATGTGGCAGTCAATGACAAGGTTGCAGACGGTTTGCGCAACCGCCTCGGCATTGCGATCGCCATGCGCACCAGCCAGGCCAGTCGGGATTTACTGGCATCAAAGCGTTGGCAGAAACTGGCCGGCGCCGGTGCACTGCCGCAACGCTTGCTGTGGGCAAGCACCGGAACCAAGGATCCAGCAGCCCCGGATGTGCTGTATGTCGAAGCGCTGGCAGCGCCCGGGACAATCAACACCATGCCCGAGAAGACCCTGCTCGCTTTTGCCGATCATGGGACGGTGACGGAGGCCATGCGAGTCGATCATGCCGAAACTGTGCTTGCGGAATTTGTTCGCGAGGGAATCAACGACGGAGCGCTTGCTGCCGATCTTCAGCGTGAAGGCGCCAAAGCTTTCGCCAAATCGTGGAACGACTTGATGCATTGCCTCGCGTCAAAAAGCGCCGAGCTTACGCAGACTTCTCCAGGCGGAGTCGGGTCATGAACGCGGAAGGCCGGCACGTCAAGGAACGACTGATATGCGCAGACATAGAGGGATTCGATGCGCTGTCCGAGCTGGCGCTGGATATGCGATCCTCCTGGAATCATGGTGCTGATGATGTGTGGCGGCAACTTGATCCCTCGCTCTGGGATCTGACCCAGAATCCGTGGGTTGTGTTGCAGACAGTCTCACGGGACAAGCTCCAGCTGGCTTTAGGCGACCCGACTTTCCGCCGGAACGTTGATGATCTGCTGAAAGCTAGGCGGGATGAGACAGAAGCAGCGGCATGGTTTCAGCAAACCTATCCGCGATCGCCGCTCAGTTGTGTTGCGTATTTCAGTATGGAATACATGTTGAGCGAAGCATTGCCTATTTACTCGGGCGGCTTGGGTAATGTGGCCGGCGACCAGCTCAAGGCCGCCAGCGATCTGGGTGTGCCGGTGATCGGTGTCGGGCTGCTCTATCAGCAAGGCTATTTTCGTCAGGTAATCGACAAGGACGGCGCGCAACAGGCGCTCTATCCGTATAACGATCCCGGACAGTTGCCGGTCACGCCTTTGCGCAAACCGAATGGCGAATGGTTGCGACTTGAGATTGCATTGCCCGGTTACTCGGTCTGGCTGCGCGCCTGGCAGGTTCAGGTCGGTCGGTTAAAGTTATACCTTTTGGACAGTAATGATGCGGCGAATTACCCGGCGCATCGGGGTATCACCAGCGAGCTGTACGGAGGCGGGCCGGAGCTGCGCTTGAAACAGGAAATGCTGCTCGGCATTGGCGGCTGGCGATTGCTCGCCGCACTCGGTATCAGGCCGGAAGTCTGTCATCTGAACGAAGGGCATGCGGCGTTCGCGGTGCTGGAGCGGGCGCGAAGTTACATGGAGGAAACCGGGCAAAATTTCGACGTTGCGCTGGCCGTCACCCGGGCGGGCAATCTGTTTACCACGCACACCGCAGTATCTGCCGGTTTTGACCGGTTTGCACCTGCGCTGATAGAACAATATCTGGCGGGCTATGCAGAACAGAAGCTCGGTCTGTCCTGCCGGGATTTGCTGGCACTGGGACGCCGGAATCCGGATGATACAGATGAACCTTTTAACATGGCCTGTCTGGCGATACGCGGCAGCGGGGCGGTGAATGGCGTGAGCCGCTTGCATGGCAAGGTCAGCCGGCAACTGTTTGAGCCTCTTTTTTCGCGCTGGCCGATGGATGAGGTACCTGTCGGTTATGTCACCAACGGCGTTCATATACCGACCTGGGACTCGGCAATGGCCGATGCGCTCTGGACGGGCGCGTGTGGCAAGGATCGCTGGCTGGGGACGATGGACACGCTGGAGCAGGATATTCGCCAGATTTCGGACACAAGACTGTGGCAATTCCGAACGGATGCCACCCGTTCTCTTGTCGAATTTGCACGCGAAAGATTGTCACGGCAACTCGCGATATCCGGCACATCGACAGATGACGGCGTAGAACAGCTGTTTGACAGCAATACCCTGACGCTGGGATTTGCGCGCCGCTTTGCAAGTTACAAGCGACCGAATTTGCTGCTCCACGACCCGGAGCGACTGATAAGGCTGCTGACCAATCCGCATCGTCCGGTGCAGATCATTCTGGCTGGCAAGGCGCATCCTGCGGACTTGTCGGGGCAGGCGTTGATTCAGCAGTGGATACATTTCATCCGCCGGCCGGAAGTCCGTCCTCATGTGATTTTTCTGAGTGACTATGACATGCAGTTGACCGAGCATCTGGTGCAAAGCGTGGATGTCTGGCTCAACACACCCAGACGTCCATGGGAGGCGTGCGGCACCAGCGGCATGAAGGTGCTGGTGAATGGCGGTATCAATTTGTCTGCGTTGGACGGCTGGTGGGCGGAAGCCTATACGCCGGAAGTCGGATGGGCGTTGGGTGATGGTCGGGAACATGATGGCGATCCTGCCTGGGATGCGATTGAGGCGGATGCGCTGTATGACCTGCTTGAACGGGAGGTGATCCCCGAGTTTTATACCCGCGATGAACGGGGGATTCCAATGCGATGGGTTGCGCGGATGCGGGAGAGTATGGCGCAGTTGACCCCCCGTTTTTCCAGCAATCGCGCGGTGCGTGAATATACCGAACAGCATTATCTTCCCGCAGCCTCAGCTTATCTGAAGCGGGCTGCCGATCAGGGTGCCATTGGCGTGGCGTTGGTGAACTGGCGGCACGAGCTTGAGCAGAAATGGAGTGCGCTGCGCTTTGGCGAAGTGAAGATCGAGACGCAGGACAATCAGCATATCGTTGAAGTACAAGTTTATCTGGATGGTCTGGCGCCTGAATCGGTAAGGGTTGAACTGTATGCCGATGGAATGGACGGCGCGCCTCCTGAGCAGATCGAGATGATGCGTGTGCGGCCACTGGTTGGTGCAATAAGCGGTTATGCCTACCGTGTTGCGGTGTCTGCGCTGCGACCGGCTGCGGACTATACGGCGCGAGTCATTCCTCATCATGAAAATGCGGCAGTTCCGCTCGAAGCTGCTCAGATTTTGTGGCAGCGGTGATTCAATCGCCTGAACGTTTGTGCTCTCGCTTGTCAGCCGATTGTTCCGTCACTTCCTATATTAATCCATATTAATCAATGCACTGCGATTTATTAGGCCTCGGTTGAGCCTAAGGACGTGGTGTTGAAGCCGCCATCGACATAGGTGATTTCGCCGGTGATGCCGCTTGCCAGATCGCTGCACAGGAAAGCGGCGGCGTTGCCGACTTCTTCGGCGGTGACGTTGCGTTTCAGTGGCGAATGTTTTTCGTTATATCCCAGCAGTTTGCCAAAATCGGCAATGCCCGCTGCGGCTAATGTCCTGATCGGCCCTGCAGATATGCCGTTTGCCCGTATCCCCTTCGCCCCCAGTTGCATCGCCAGATAGCGCACAGAAGCTTCCAGGCTGGCCTTGGCCAGTCCCATCACGTTGTAGTGGGGCATGGTGCGAACCGCGCCCAGATAGCTTAAGGTCAGTATGGCGGCGCGGCGGCCTTCCATCATTGGCAGCGCCGCTTTCGCCATGGCCGGGAAACTGTATGAGCTGATGTCGTGCGCGATGCGGAAGGCTTCGCGGTTGAAGCCGTCGAGGAATTCGCCTTCCAGCGCTTCGCGCGGCGCAAAGGCGATCGCATGCACAAAGCCGTCAAAGCCGTCCCAGTGCTGATTTAAACTGATGAACAGATTGTTGATGTCGTCATCAGAGGCGACATCGCATTGAAACACCAGTTCACTGTTAAATTCGCGGGCAAGGCCCAGCACGCGTTCGCGCACGCGTTCGCCCTGATAGGTGAAGGCCAGTTGTGCGCCTTCGCGGTGCATGGCAACGGCGACGCCGTAGGCGATAGAGCGGGTGCTGATCATGCCGGTAATCAAAATTCGTTTGTTGGCCAGGAATCCCATACTTGTTCCTTTTATGAGTGGTTGGTCAAAAGTGGGCGGATTATAAAGCAATGGCGCGCAATGGTCAGATGCAATCGTATATAATCCGACGTTGTTAAATTTCAGGTCTTTCTTCATGCTGGAAGTCAGCAATCTTGCTTGTAGTCGCGGTGACCATCGTCTGTTTTCAGGATTGAGCTTTGCGCTGTATCCGGGGCAGATCATGCAAATCCAGGGCGCGAATGGCAGCGGCAAGACCAGTCTGTTGCGCACGTTGTGCGGCTTTATCACACCGGATGAGGGGAAAATATCCTGGTGTGGGGCTGATGTATGTGATCTGGATGAGGATTATTTTGCACAAATGATGTACCTCGGACATTTGAATGCGATCAAGGATGAATTGAGCGCGCTGGAAAATCTGCGTATTTCTGCTGGATTGTCAGGCATTGAACTGAGCGAGAAAGACGCTGTTGCCGCCTTGCGGCGCATGGGGCTGAAAGGCCGCGAGCGGTTGCCGACCAAAGTCTTGTCTCAGGGGCAGCGTCGCCGGGTCGCGCTGGCTCGCCTGCTGGTCAATGACGCACCGTTATGGATACTGGATGAACCTTTGGCCGCCCTTGATGTCGGAGCCGTGGCGCTGATCGGGGAGCTGATCGCTGAACATCTGGCGCGGCAGGGAATGGTGATTTTCACGACGCATCAGCCGCTGATCGTGGCGGGCATGGAAATGCGCAGTTTGTCGCTGTCATGAAGAAATTATCCCTGCTTTCCTTGCTGATACTGGTGGTGCGTCGTGACCTGGTGCTGGCGATGCGTCGCCGTGCGGATGTGCTGACCACGCTGATTTTTTTCGTGATGGTGGTGAGCCTGTTTCCGCTCGGTGTCGGCCCGGAAATCGATATGCTGCGCAAGATGGCGCCGGGCGTATTGTGGGTAGCAGCCTTACTCGCATCAATGTTGTCGTTGGGCAGGCTGTTCTCGGCAGACTATTTGGATGGTACGCTGGAGCAAATGTTGTTAGCTCCTCAGTCGCTGTCGGTGCTGGTGCTGGGCAAGATGGCTTCGCACTGGATGGTGTCGGGATTGCCGCTGGTGTTGCTGACGCCGGTGCTGGGATTGCAGTTCGACATGTCGGTACCGGCTATCGGCGTGCTGATGCTGACGCTGTTGCTGGGCACGCCGGTTCTGAGCATGGTCGGTGCGATCGGCGCGGCATTGACGCTGGGTTTGCGCGGCGGCGGTGTGTTATTGTCTCTGCTGGTGTTGCCCTTGTGCATTCCGGTGCTGATTTTCGGCACAGGTGCGGTGCAGGCGGTGACCAGCGGACTGAATGTGTCGGCTCATCTGTCTTTGATGGGCGCGTTGCTGGTGTTGGCCCTGGTTTTTACCCCTTGGGTGACGGCGCAGGCGTTACGAATTTCGATGGAATGATTTTAGAGACTTTCATATGGCAATAAACTGGTTCAAATATTCTGCACCGACCACCTTCTATCCTCTGGCCGGCAAATTGATTCCGTGGTTCGCTGTTTCATCGGCGATTCTGTTTGCGATCGGCCTGTACATCGGTTTTGTGGTGGCGCCGGCGGACGCTACGCAAGGCGAGTTTTACCGCATCATCTTCATTCATGTGCCGTCCTCGATTATCTCCATGCTTCTGTATATGGTCATGGCGGGCTACGCGGCGCTGGGGCTGATATTCAACACGCGCCTCTCGTCGATGATGGCCAGTGCCATTGCGCCCACCGGCGCCCTGTTCGCTTTTATTTCGCTCTGGACCGGTGCGCTGTGGGGCAAACCGATGTGGGGGGCGTGGTGGGTTTGGGATGCGCGTCTGACGTCCGAGCTGATCCTGTTGTTTCTGTACCTGGGCTTTATCTCGCTGCACGCATCGATCGATGATCCGCGCCGTGCCGATCGCGCATCGGCGCTGCTGGCGATCGTGGGTTCGGTGAACGTACCGATTATTTACTTCTCGGTGAAGTGGTGGAACACGTTGCATCAGGGTTCGACCATCAAATATTCCGGTACCTCGATGCATGTCGCGATGCAGCAGGCGATGTTCACCATGCTGGCGGCCTGCTGGCTGTATGCTATTGTCATCGCATTGACGCGGGTGCGCAGCATTATTCTGGATAGAGAAAAAAATACCAAATGGATCAATGAGTTGGATGAGGTGCGATCATGAGTCTGGACATCTGGATGAGAGAAAATCCGCTGACCTATGTATGGATAGGGTCGTATGCGGTTGCATTTGCAATCTTCGCGGTTGAGATCGCAATGGTGGTGCATAAACGAAAAATCACGCTGCAGCAGGTACGCCTGATGCGTGAAGCGTCGGAAGAGGATTGATATGAAACCGCGTCAGAAAAGAGCTGTGTATATCGTTGTTGCCATCGCCGCCGTGGGGCTGGCGGTGGGTCTGGTGCTTAATGCGCTGAAAGATAATGTCAGTCTGTATTTCACGCCGACTCAGGTTTACAACAAGGAGGCGCCGCAGGACCGCAGCTTCCGTATCGGCGGACTGGTCGAAGAGGGCAGCATCCAGCGTGAGAAGGACGGGCTGACGGTGCACTTCATGATTACCGACTTGAAGCAAAAATTGCCGGTCATCTACAAGGGTATTCTGCCCGACCTGTTCAAGGAAGGTAAAGGCGTGGTCGCACAAGGCAAGATGGAAGCGGATGGCGTGATGCATGCTTCGGAAGTGCTGGCCAAGCACGATGAAAATTACATGCCTCCTGAAGCTGCCGATGCACTGAAAAAAGCCAAAGCGGCTGATACCGCTCCCGCTGCAAAATAACTGTTGAAAGATCGTACATGATTCCAGAACTAGGTCATTTTTCGCTTATCGTCGCATTGTGTCTGGCGATTGTGCTGGGCGTTTTGCCGATATTAGGTGCTGCGCGTAACAACAGCGTATTTATGGGCGTGGCCCGCCCGCTGGCTTACGGACAGTTTGTGTTTGTCAGCCTGGCGTTTGCCTCGCTCGCTTATGCATTTATGAGTAACGACTTTTCCGTGCTGTATGTCGCGGAGCATTCCAATTCGCAATTGCCCGGCCAGTATCGCTTTGCGGCGATCTGGGGCGGACACGAAGGATCGCTGTTGTTGTGGGCCTTGTTCCTGTCGGTATGGACAGCCGCCGTAGCCGCCTTCAGCCGCCATCTGCCGGAAGAAATGGTCGCCCGCGTGCTGGGCGTGATGGGGCTGATTTCGGTCGGTTTTATCCTGTTCATGCTGTTCACCAGCAGTCCGTTCGCGCGTCTGTTGCCGGCAGCGGCTGACGGGCGCGATCTGAATCCGTTGCTGCAGGATCCGGGGCTGGTGATCCATCCGCCGATGCTGTACATGGGCTATGTCGGATTCTCGGTGGCCTATGCGTTTGCAATATCGGCCTTGCTGGGCGGAAAACTGGATGCGACCTGGGCGCGCTGGTCGCGCACCTGGACGACGGTTGCCTGGGTTTTTATGACGATCGGCATTGCGCTGGGCAGCGGCTGGGCTTATTACGAACTGGGCTGGGGCGGCTGGTGGTTCTGGGATCCGGTCGAGAATGCCTCGTTCATGCCGTGGCTGCTGGGCACGGCGCTGATCCACTCGCTGGCTGTGACCGAAAAACGCGGCGCGTTCAAAAGCTGGACCGTGTTGCTGGCGATCGGCGCGTTTTCACTGAGTCTGCTGGGTACGTTCCTGGTGCGTTCCGGCGTGCTGACCTCGGTGCATTCGTTTGCCGCAGATCCGAAACGCGGTATCTTCATTCTGAGTTTTCTGGTGCTGGTCATCGGCATCTCGCTGCTGCTGTTCGCCTGGCGTGCGCCGAAAGTGGGATTGGGCGGCAAGTTCGATATGCTGTCGCGCGAGTCCTTGCTGCTGTCGAACAACGTGTTACTGTCGGTCGCCTCGGCTTCCGTGTTTATCGGCACGCTGTACCCGCTGTTCATGGATGCCCTGGGCTATGGCAAGCTGTCGGTCGGCGCGCCCTATTTCGAAGCGGTGTTCGTGCCGCTGATGATCCCGATGGTGCTGCTGATGGGCTTAGGACCGCTGGCACGCTGGAAGAAAATGTCCGTGCCCGATTTAACGCAGCGCGTGAAATGGGCTTTTGGCAGTGCGCTGGTGCTGGCATTGCTGTTGCCGCTGTTGATGGGTAAATTTTTGTCTTTAGAATCAAATAAATGGTCGCCGATGATCGTGGTGGGTTTATTGATGGCTTTCTGGATCATCGCAACGCTGGTGGTCAGTCTGCGTCAGCGCTGGGCCGGTGAAGGTGCATTCATGCATCGCGTGCGCAAGCAGAGTCTGAGCTATTACGGCATGCAGCTGGCTCACTTAGGTGTGGCGCTGTTTATCATCGGCGTGACGCTGGTGAAGGGCTATGAAACCGAGCGCGATGTGCGCATGAATGTCGGCGATACGGTGATGGCGGGCGGTTACGAGTTCCGTTTCAATGGCGTGACTGAAACTCAGGGGGCGAACTTTGTCGCGGGTGTGGGGCATGTGGTCGTGAGCCGTGATGGCAAGCTGCAGGGCGAACTGCTGCCTGAAAAGCGCCAGTACAATGTTTCCGGCATGCCGCTGACCGAGGCGGCCATTCAGACCGGGATTTTCCGCGATCTGTATGTCTCCCTGGGTGAAGCCATTCCTGAATCGGATGGCGCGTGGGCGGTGCGCGTCTATATCAAGCCTTTCATCGACTGGATATGGGCAGGCTGCCTGCTGATGGCATTGGGCGGCATCCTGGCTGTCAGCGACCGTCGTTACCGCATACATAAAAAAGCAGGTTTACCGTCTTCGGTTAACCGTTTTTCGCAGGAGCAAGCATCATGACGCGTTTCATACTTCCGTTTGTGATTTTTATCATTTTGTCGGTATTCCTGTACAAGGGGCTGGGGCGCGATACGCGCGAAGTGCCGTCCCCGCTGGTGGGCCGCGCGGCTCCGGTTTTCGTGCTGCCGTTGCTGCATGAACCCGACAAACAATTTTCTCCGAAGCAAATGCTGGGCAAAGTCTGGCTGCTGAATGTCTGGGCGTCCTGGTGCGGTGCGTGCAAGGATGAGCATCCGATACTGATGGAATTGTCTCATCAGAATATCGTGCCAATTGTGGGCCTGGACTACAAGGACAAGCGGGCCGATGGCGAGATGACGCTGGCTCGTGCGGGCGATCCTTACAATCTGGTCGCTGCCGATGCGGATGGCAAGGTGGGCTTCGATTACGGCGTGTATGGCGTTCCTGAGACCTATGTTATTGATAAACAAGGAATAATTAAATACAAGCTGATCGGACCCGTCACGCCGCAAAATTTGCGTGAAACGATCCTGCCTTTAGTTGCGGAGTTGCAGAAATAATGAGATTTTTACTGATATTGGCACTGTTGTTGCCGAGCTTTTCGTATGCCGGCGTTGCGAAAGACATCGCCGATGATCCTGTGATGGAAGCCCGCATGATCAGTCTGGCTGACAAAGTGCGTTGTCTGGTCTGTCAGAGCGAACCGGTATCCACTTCGCATTCCGACTGGTCGAATGATGTGCGCAACATCATGCGCGATAAAATGAAGGCGGGGGCAAGCGATCAGCAAATTCTCGATATGCTGGTCGAGCGTTTCGGCAAGTCGGTGTTGTATGACCCGCCTGTGGACAAGGAAACCATGCCGTTGTGGTCGGCGCCCTTCATCCTGTTGCTGCTGGGTGGCGTGTTTCTGGTGTTCCAGATGAAAAAGCGTAACACGCAGGTTGCGGAGGCTAGTTTGTCCGAGCAGGATGAACAGCGCGCCGCCGCACTTTTAGATGAAAAACCGGCAGCACAGAAGGATACACAAGCATGACCTTATTCTGGATTATTTGCGGCGCGTTGCTGTTGGCTGCGCTGCCTTTCGTGGTCTGGCCGTTGTGGCGCAAGACCGCCGCCAATAACGATGTGTTGCGCGATGCCGCCAACCTTGAAATATTGCGCGATCAGGCCGGCGAACTCGAAGCCGATCTGAACAACAGTCTGCTGACTCAGGAATCTTTTGAACAGGGGCATCGCGAATTGCAGGTGCGCCTGCTCGATGAAGTCAAAACGACGGTTGCGCCGGCAGCAGCGGTGCGCAATCCCGCACGGATGCTGGCGATGGTGCTGGTGGTGCTGATTCCGTTGGCAAGCGTCCTGCTCTACCTGCAAATCGGTAATACCAAAGCATTGCTGCCGCAGCTGCAGCAAAATGAAGGTGCGGAAGGCTTCGGTGTACTGCGTTCCGAGGCTGCATTGCAGGAACTGGAAGCAAAATTGGCCAAACAGCCGGCAAATCCGGATGGATGGCTGGTGCTGGCGCGTTCCTATGCCGAGATGCAACGCTTTGCGGATGCGGTGCGTGCTTATGGAAAACTGGTCGAACTGGTGCCTAACGAGTCGCAGATATGGACCAATTATGCCGATGCGATGGCGATGAACAACAATCAGTCGTTGCTGGGCGAGCCGACGCAGATGATCAACAAGGCGCTGCAGCTTGACCCTGAAAATACCACGGCGCTGGCGCTTGCCGGATCGGCCGATATGGAGCGCGGGGATTATGTCGCGGCGATTACGCACTGGGAAAAGCTGGTCAGTCTGCTGCCGCCTGATTATCCGCAAATCCAGATGGTCCGTGACGGCATCAATCAGGCGCGTGTCTATCTGTCCAAACAGAAGGGCGGTCGTGAAATGCTGGCCAAGTTGCCGGCTGCGAATGCACCGGCTGCGCCGGAAAAACCGTCAGCCAACCCGGCGATGGCGATCACGGGTAAAGTATCTTTGAGCCCCGCATTGCAGGCCAAAGCCGCGCCGACCGATTTTGTCTTTATTCTGGCGCGCGCTGCCGAAGGCCCGAAAATGCCGCTGGCCGTGATACGCAAACAGGTCAAGGATTTGCCGCTGGAATTTACGCTCGATGACAGCATGGCTATGCAATCGCAGATGAAACTCTCCGGCTTCGAAAAGATAGTGGTGATCGCGCGCGTGTCCAAGTCCGGTTCGCCAATGGCGCAGCCGGGCGATCTGGAAGGCACAGCGGGCGTCGTCAAGCCGGGCAGCAAGGGGCTGAATATCGTCATCGACAATACGGTGAAGTAATCTCAGGCATCAACTTGAAACGGCATCCGTCGCGAAACGGGATAAAAATTACTTGTACAATAAAATCAGATTATGTCTACACCTCCAATTTCATCCAATGTAGTCTGGCACAAGGCCACGGTGACGCGAGCGCGCCGCGAGGCGCAAAACGGGCATCGCGGTGCAATCATCTGGTTTACCGGACTATCGGGTTCCGGCAAATCCACCTTGGCGCATGCGGTCGAAGAAACCTTGTACCAGAAGGGTTGCCGAACCTTCGTGCTGGATGGCGATAATGTGCGGCATGGTCTTTGCGGCGACTTGGGATTTTCAACTGAAGACCGTATCGAGAATATCCGCCGCGTGGGTGAAATGGCCAAGCTCTACATGGAAGCCGGCGTCATCGTGCTGACGGCTTTTATCTCGCCTTACCGGGAGGATCGCGATCGCGTGCGCAGTATGGTTGCGGCAGGTGATTTCATTGAAATCTATTGCGATGCCGGCATCGCAATTTGCGAAAGTCGCGATGTTAAGGGTATGTACAAAAAAGCGCGTGCCGGACAAATCCCTGATTTCACGGGTATCTCATCACCTTATGAAGTGCCTGAAAGCCCGGAACTGGATGTTGATACGGGCGCTGCAGCGCTTGATGCCTGTGTCCGTCAGGTTGTCGGTGAAATGATTCAGCGCGGAATTGTTGCCGCTTAAGTTCGATAAATTGTCTGCTGTCATTGCGAGGAACATAGTGACGAAGCAATCCAGTCCATTTTGTCTTTGCAATATAAAGAATCCAGAAGTTTTGTTTCGATGCCGACTTACTGGATCGCCACAGCCCTGCGGGCTTCGCGATGACGAGTTGAGTTGTCGTGGCAATGTTGCCGCAGGATGTCTTGGATTTTGCGGAGAAATGGTATGAAAACTGAAACTGAAATCCGAGTTGCCGGAATGCAAGCGCTCATTGGCGCTTTGGGGTTGGTGGAGGCGGAGTATTTCCTGATGGCAGTATCTCGTGAGCGATTCGATTACACAGAATGGCGCCGTCACGGATTGCCTGATATGGTAATAGAAGAATTAGCCAAGCTGGCGAATCTTGAAGCAGAAAAACACGCGCTTTTTGAATAGAACGTAACGTAACCAGGTTTATTTTTACGGAAAAGTTCGTGCCGTGGATATGCAGCGCTTTATTTGCCTGGATGCTTTTGCCGATGCCGGCGAAACGCAAGCCATGTTGCTCTACAAGGAAGTAGCTGCCGACGGTCTGCATATTACCCCCTAGACCCGCCAGCCGGGGGCAGTCAATTTTATGCGGTCATTCTTTCAAGTGGCTTGATTTTAGGGCTTGGCTGTTGCTCAGCTTGCCACAAGTCCCACTGTGTTTGCATTCCAAGCCAAACATCAGGGGATGTACGCAGCCATGCCGCAAGACGCAAGGCCATCCCCGCCGTTACACCAGCCTTACCATTTAATACCTTGGAAAGCGTGACACGGGATACCTGCAATGCCTTTGCTGCGCTCGTTACCGTCATGTCTTCCGGTATCCACTCCCGTAATACTTCGCCGGGATGTGCCGGGTTATTCATTCTACTCATTTCAAATATCTCCTAATGATAGTCCTGATAATCAACCAACTCGGCATCACCACCTTCAAAGGTGAAGGTCATTCGCCAATTTCCGTTAACCGCCACGGAATAATTTCCTGCAAGATCGCCAATCAGCGGGTGAAACCTCCATCCTGGCGCGTTCATATCATCCGGCTGCTTCGCACTGTCCAACATAGTCAGCATGATGCGCAGCTTGCTGGCATGGTGTGGCTGTATGCCAGCCTTACTCCCTTTGCGGAAGAATCTCTCAAGTCCTTTGTGATGGAACGTCTTTATCATATTGACGACTGTAAGCCGTTAATTAACACTTGTCAATGAAATGCAATTTTTTGCTTTGGAAACACTGGTGGTTGGAGATTGTAATCGGTGTGGGGTTTGGGGTTGGAATTCAGAGTACGGATAGCAATGCGCTAACGCACATTATAGATGTTGAATAATTTGCCCGGAGCGAAAATCGCAACAGATGAAGAAGTGCTCGCGTTCATAAGCCAAAGCAAGTTATATGGTTTGGGGGTTGGCTATGTAGATGTGCATCTGTTGGCAAGTGCGTGTCTGATGCCCGGCGTCTTGATTTGGACACGGGACAAGCGTCTGCGCACAGTGGCAATTCAGCTTGGTCTTCATGCCGTAATGGAGCACTGAATCATGACGAGTGGCTGTCATTGAGATTTGCTTGTGGTGCTGAAATCCAGCCTCTTTGTCATTGCGAGCGTAGCGCGGCAATCCAGAAGCCTTCGTCTTTGCGATGATGTGAACCTTTATTGCTTGAAAATGATATAGCACACTAAATACTTACATGATTTAATGAGGTTCTGCAAAAGTAAAAGACAAAGGAATCCACATGCTGCAAAGCTATGAAGCAATTTATGATCACGGGATAATGAAGTGGCTGGGAGATCAGCCCTCTGATATTAGGGCGCGTGTATCGCATCAGCGGCGAACTCACCACACCATCATGAATGACACCCTCTGGATCGGCGTATATCCCGGCCTGACCGAAGAAATGCTGGGTTTTGTATGTGAGAAGATCGAAGCGTTTTTCGGCGTGAATTTCTAAATTTGTGAAATTTGAACATACTTACAGTAGGGAGTGTAACCATGTATGCAGAACGATTGATGCTTGAAACAGATGTGACCGGGAAGCTGATGAAAATGCCAAAGTTGCCTCCAAACAAGCAACTTGAAGCTATTTTTCTCGTTATTTCGGAGAATGTGGCGGGAGAAAATGTTCGTCGCACGCCACATTCTGATATTGCCGGCAAGACTAAAATTATTGGGGATGTTTTTGATAGTGTTCCTGCTGCCAGTTGGAATTTGTCAAAATGATTGTTCTGGATACGCATATTTGGCTGTGGTGGGTGAACGAAGATACTGAATTGCTTGCTGCTGCAAGGTCAAAACAAATAGAACTCTGCGACTAGGTAGCTGTATCTGCAATTAGTTGTTTTGAAGTGTCCTGGTTGGCACGTCATGGGCGGATCGTGTTGCCTTGTGATCAAGCGCAATGGTTTGAAAAAGCTTTGGAAGGATCAGGTATTGGCTTGCTTCCCATTACACCTGAAATTGCCACAATGGCAGTAGATTTACCTGAACACCATAGTGATCCGCAAGATAGAATCATTATGGCAACGGCACTGGCACATGATGCCAAACTGATGTCATCAGACAGGAAATTTCCGATTTATGCAGAGCTGGCGGGAAGGTTGTTGTGAAATGAAAGCCTCTGACGCCGTTGCCAAATTTCTGATCGCCCACCAGGTTCAAACCTGTTTTGAACTGGTGGGCGGCGACGAAGCGATCCAGATTAACAAAAGGCCACTTTTATTTTCTGGGTTGCCACGACCTTCGGTCTCGCAACGACGGGTACGGGAAGTGCTGCGCTTGATGTCTGTGTTTTGCAGGTAATTGGCGAGCTTGCTCAGTGTGGTATTATTTCCGACAGATTAACGCACAACTGAAATTTTGATAAATCAAGCTATGCGACTCACCCAGGCGCAACAACAAATCACCAAAAACACCGTAGAGCGCGTGCCGGGAAAAGCGAGCCGGATATGGTTATTGGAGAGTTCCCCCTGGATCAGCTGCTATGTAAATGGGTGATGAATCGATGGGCGAAAAGTTGCAATTTTCTCGGGCAATCGATGTACAGTTGCACGAATTATTAACTCATTTTCCGCAGATAAGACTCGCGGTGTTGTTTGGCTCCGTTGCGGCGGGTAGCCAGCGAGAAGATAGTGATTTGGATATAGCCGTTGCTGCAAAGCAAGTGCTGACAGCCCATGAAAGAATCGCACTTGTCGGTGCATTGGCAGAGCGGTTCGGTCGCCCTGTTGATTTGATTGATTTGAATGGTGTGTCTGAACCCTTGCTTGGTCAAATAGTGCGTCACGGGAGAAGAATATTGGGCAGTGATACCATGTATGGCGATCTGATTGCCCGGCATCTGTTTGAACAGGCTGATTTTATGCCTTACCGGGCAAGAATCCTGGCGGAAAGGCGGGTGGCATGGATCGGGAAGTAGTTGAACATAAATTGGAATCGTTGCGTCGCTGCATAGTGCGTATAGAAACCAAGTGTCCAGGAGATTACGCTTCGTTGGCAGCGGATTTCGATCTGCAGGATATTGTTTCGCTCAATCTGAGTCGTGCAGTGCAAATTTCAGTTGATATCGGTGCGCATTTGATCTCTGGAATGGAAGTGCAGCCGCCTGGCACTATGGGGCAAACTTTTGACTTGTTGGCGCAGGAAGGTGTGATAAATGAAAAATTGGCAAGCAGTCTGAAAAAAGCTGTGGGTTTCCGCAATATCGCAGTGCATAGCTACGACGTTATCAATTGGGAAATTGTGCACAGCATTGTAAAATTCCACCTTGCAGATTTTTCGGAGTTTGCCAAAATTATTGCCATGAGATTGAATGGGTGAATTATAGTGGCTCCCAGATTTAGGCCGTGACATAGGTAGCTTGCTATAAATTAAGATGCAGTTTTCGGTTATAGCGCATTGCGCGCATCGTGAAGCAATCAAGTCCACTTTGTCATTGCGAGCAGCGCGTGTGGCAATCCAGCCCCTTTGGTCATTGCGAGCATAGCGCGGCAATCCAGATGTTTTACAGTTTTACGGGCTTACTGGATCGCCACAGCCCTGCGGGCTTCGCGATGACGGTGGTTTTTCGAGCACAGCGAAGCGGGTAGAACGAAGTGACGCGGCAACCCCTTGGAAAAATTGCTGAGTGTGATCTGATCTTTGTCTGGGCCAGGTTCGACATAGTAATCATCCGGGGTATCGGTTATAAACTCCTCCGCAATAGCTGTACGCGTTTTTTCGCTAATTGAATAAGATACTGTGGACTGCTGTAGAACGGCAAAATTCATGCGGCGAATATAAACCAAGACAACCTCAAGTCAAGTGTGTAGCTTACAAAATACTGTGATAGTGAGTATTGTCTTTGTTATTTTAGTGGTTATAGTACCCACCATGAATAGCAAGCAAATTATCAAGCAACTCGAAGCGGACGGTTGGACATTACGCGGGGTGAAGGGTAGTCATCACGTTTATACCCACCCCAGTAAGTCGGGACACATCAGCGTTCCTCATCCAAAACAAGATTTGGGTGTGGGGTTGGTGCATAAGTTGCTGAAACAAGCTGGATTGAAATAAAGGAAATTTACGATGAAATTCATTATCGCAATTGAACAGGGTACTAAGACCTCGGCATTTGGCGTGGTTGTGCCAGATTTACCCGGTTGCTTTTCGGCTGGGGACACGCTGGACAAAGCTGTAGATAATGCCCGCGAAGCGATTGATCTGTGGTGCGAAACGGTGATCGAGGACGGTGGCGAAATACCTATCGCCAAAACCTTAGCAGATCATCAGGTTGATCCTGATTTTTCTGGCTGGATTTGGGCGGTTATTGAAGTGCCCGTTGAGCGTTACTTTGGCCCGGCGGAAAAACTTAACATCACCTTGCCACGCTTGTTGCTGGCCAAGATTGATGAGTACGCACGCGCCCATAATGAAACACGTTCCGGATTTTTGGCCGAAGCGGCACGGATGGCAATGCGCTAACGCACATGCAGGCGGCGGTTTTGCGATGGAACAGGTGGCTTAGTCGATTGGCTATAACCAATCATTTGCTGCGTTTTCTGCAGCTTAGTGAGATGGCTAGTCGTTTTATCAGTAGTTTCATCAGGAACGAAGTGACGCGGCAATCCAAGAGGGGCTGTCATTGCGAGCGTAGCGCGGCAATCCAGTTTGGCGTGAAGCAATCCAGAAGCCATTGTCTTCGCGATGACGAGTTGGGGGGTGTCTTGCGAATTGAGGCGGTATAACAAATGGTGTTGAGGGAAAGCGAGTGCTTGTTTTGCTATCTGATTTCACCAAAGGATTATCTATGACTACGGCTGAAAAATTATATAAAGTGGTGGAAAATCTGCCAGAGTCAGTTCTCGCCGAACTTTTGGATTTTGCAGAATTTTTACGCGGTAAAATGAACGTCAAGCAAATATACTTAAACAAGGAATTATTGATTGATTTGGCTGGGGGGTTAGAAAATTCGGCCACGTTTGCAGGCGATCCATTAGTGATTCAGAAACGGTTACGTGATGAATGGAACTAATATTTGCTGGATAGCGGGCGTGTCTGGGTGTAGTGAGTCATGTATGGCTTTGGGTTTGCTGCTTTAAAAGCAAATTAACGATCTCGAACTGAGTTACTATGCAAAAATCAATTATGTATAGTAACCAAAAGAGGTGACATGATGTTTGTTGAGTTAAGTTTATCAGCACAAACCGCTTATGCGGAGATATTTGACCAGACAAGGTGTCTTGAAATTGATTCGCTGTCATCATTGCCTGGCGCGTTTTATACACGAGTAATAAAAAATAAGGAGTATGTCTACTTCGGTTATCGGGACGCGAATAGTGCGAGCAGAATGATTTATGTAGGGCCGAATGATGGTCGTGTTAAATCCCTGACTGATAAGTTCAAAATCGCCAAGTCATACAAAAAAATATCGGATCTGGTTCGATCTGCTCAGATTTTGGGGTGTCAGGGTATGATGCAAAAACACTTCAAAATTACAAGACAATTGGCTAACTATGGTTTTTTTAAGGCGGGCGGAATTCTGGTTGGAACGCATGCGTTTTTAGCGATAGGAAATATGCTGGGTGTTCGCTGGCGTTCAGGAAACAAAACGCTGGATGTTGATTTTGCACACGCAGGCAAGAATATCTCCATTGCACTTCCTGCCGATATGCAGATTTCTGTGCATGATGCGTTGACTTCACTGGAAATGGGCTTGCTGCCTATTCAGCATTTTTCCGGGGCAGCGGGTGCGCAGTATCGCAATCCGCAAGACCCGGAGCTGCGCATAGACTTTTTGACCTCAATCGGACGCGAAAAAGAAAATGTTGTTATGAGTAATCTTGGGTTATCACCTGAGCCATTGAAATTCATGGAGTTTTCTTTGGAAGGTACCACTCAGGCTATCGTAATGGGCAGAGATGATGTTTGTTTGGTTAATATCCCTTCACCGGAGCGCTACGCAATTCATAAATTAATTGTTTACGGTGAGCGGAAGCCGTCGGAGCGGGTAAAGTCCATAAAGGATATTGAGCAGGCTGCTGCACTTATTGATTGGCACATCAAAAATGGTTTGGCCGACAAGATTACAGAAACATGGAATGATGCGGTGTCACGTGGTCCTGGATGGAAAACGCGCGCCAAAATTGGATTGGATTACATGTTCATGCGCCACCCTGAATTAAAGAATCAAGTTGTATTCGATGTGGAATAAGAGCCGGCAATCCAGTCTCTTCGTCTTTGCGAGCAGCGCGAAGCAATCCAGCCCCACCGTCTTTGCGAGGAGGCGAAGCCGACGCGGCAATCCAGAAGTCTTTGTCTTTGCGAGCAGCGCCTTTAGCCGCGAGCAACGCGTGGCGGGGCGCGGCAATCCAGACTCCTTCGTCTTTGCGAGCAGCGCGAAGCAATCCAGTGTCTTTTGTCATTGCGAATCGGCAACGCCGATGTGGCAATCTAACGTATCGAGTTTTTAGGCGTTTTGAATCTTGAGGGGCGTTTGATCGATGCGCTTGATTTTTTTAGTATTTCTCTTTTCTGCTTGTTCGGATCAGAGTCCTGATCAGTATTTTCAAGACTGGAATATCTGCACTTATCATCACGTTAAAGATTGCTGACAATAAAAAAGAGAGATTAATCTCTCTATTTTTGGTTTGGACTGTGTTAAAAAAATGTTTTTACGATTAATGCAACGATCCCACCCATTATCACGCCTAACATGACTTTGATTGGTGCAAGCTCTATCTGTAAATCTTTCTTTGTAACCAGTTCTTGATCGTTTGATGCATCGCGGTAAGCTGTGGCAATCGCTTCTGCTTCCAGTGATTTAATTCCGCTGGCTTCTAGCGTTTTGACAAATTTTAATGTGTCGAATGTCACGGTGCTCATGATGTTCCTTTCGGTTGATGGTTGATTTTATCTCTTTCTGAAAAAATATACTAATGCTCGTTCGATTACTTGTGAATTCGTTTCGTCTCTGGCCAGCATAAAATCATTGGTATTTGCGAGTTGCGAGCA
>JAPLQK010000075.1 GCA_026399735.1 Pseudomonadota bacterium | reverse complement strand
GAAAATTCCAGCACGATCACGCGTCCGCCCGGTTTGAGTACGCGCTTCATCTCGCGCAGCGCAGCCTCCTTGTGGGTGACGTTGCGCAGGCCGAAGGCGATGCTGACGCAGTCGAAATAATTGTCTGGAAAAGGTAAAAATTCGGCATCGCATTGTGTGACCGGGGTCGCAATCCCTTCATCGAGCAGGCGGTCGCGCCCCACCCGCAACATCGCGTTGTTGATGTCGGTGAGTACAACCTGGCCGCTGCTGCCGACTTTTTTCAGAAACAGCCGCGATAAATCGGCCGAGCCGCCCGCCACGTCCAGCACGCGCTGCCCTGTTCGTACGCCGCTGACGCCCACAGCATACCGTTTCCAGATGCGGTGCAGCCCCACTGACATCAGATCGTTCATGATGTCGTATTTGCTGGCGACCGAGGTAAAAACGCCCGCGACGCGTTTGGCCTTGTCTTTTTCGTCTACGGTCTCGAAACCGAAATGGGTTTTGCTCATCATTTACTCCTGAAATATGATTCTCTCGCCAGAGAGTGTGTTTTATCGCGGCTCTTGCCTGCGGCTTCCAGACGGGTTAAATAGTCGTGCCACATGCCGTCTCTGTATTTGCCCAGTTCATACAGATAATTCCAGGTATAAAGGCCGGTGTCGTGACCGTCGTCGTAAATCAGCTTAATCGCATAGTTGCCGACCGGTTCGATTTCGGTAATCAGGACTTTTCTTTTTCCAAACTGCAACGTTTCCTGTCCCGGGCCGTGGCCGCGCACTTCGGCGGATGGCGAGAACACGCGCAGGTATTCGAACGGCAGTTGATAACGCGCATCATCGTCGAAGGCGATCTCCAGAATGTTGCTTTTTTCGTGCAGAATGATTTCTGTCGGGGTCATAATGATCTGATTTTCTTCAATAATGAGGTTGTAGAGCGTTCATGGCGGAAGGCAATGCTGTGTACCTGCCCGCCCCACGCCAGAACTTCTGTACTGCCGACGATGGCTTCCGGTTTCCAGTCGCCTCCCTTGACCAGCACGTCGGGATGACAGGCAAGGATCAGATTCAGCGGGGTATCTTCTTCGAATTTGACGACCAGACTGACCGATTCCAGCGCTGCGAGCACCGCCATGCGATCGGCTTCTGCGTTGATCGGGCGGTCATCGCCTTTGCCCTGGCGTTTTACCGATGCATCGCCGTTAACGCCAACAATCAGCGATGCGCCCAGCGCGCGTGCCTGTGCCAGATAAGTCACGTGACCGCGATGCAATACATCAAAGCAGCCGTTGGTGAATACCAGCGGACGGGGCAGGCAGGCTACGCGCTCCGCAAATTGTGCCGCAGAGCATAGTTTGGCTTCGAAGCCGGGGGCGGAATCAGTCGACATATTCGAACAATTCGACGACACGTGACACGCCCTGGCTGCCGCTGGCCACCGCGCCTGCGGCATCGGCTTCCGCGTGATTGACAATGCCCATCAAATACACCGTGCCTTTTTCCGTGACAACCTTGATGCTGTTGGCGCTGAAGCGCTTGTCGCCGACGAAGCGCAGTTTCACGTTGGAGGTGATCAGGGTATCGTTGCTGCGTGAGGTCAGCGAACTCATGCCTGCAACGATCAGTTCATTGTGAATTTTTCCGACATTCTGAATATTGGCCACGATGCGCTCGATCTGAGTTCGTGCGGTTTCATCCGGCGCTTCACCCGTGATCAGCACGTTACGGTTGTAGCTGGTGACGTTCACGTGTGCGGTGTCTTTGAATTGTTTACCGATACGATCGAACGATTTGGCTTCAATTGCCTCGTCTTCAACATAAGCGCCGCTGGTGCGCCTGTCCTGAACCATCAGCGCGCCGGCACCGGCGCCGGCTGCGATCACCGGAAAACAGCCTTGCAGTGAAGCTGAAAAAATCAATATAAACAATATGTTACGCATTTTTATTCTCCCATTAAGTGGTAATCGATCACATCGCAGATGCAATGCAAGGCCAGCAGGTGAACTTCCTGAATCCGCGCAGTGCTGCGCCCGTCCACGCAAATCGACACGTCACCCGGTTTGAGGATGGCGGCCATTTCTCCGCCGTCGCGGCCTGTCAGCGCCACGACACGCATATTGCGATCATGCGCCGCATGGATTGCGGCCACCACATTCGGCGAATGACCGCTGGTCGAAATTGCCAGCAGGCTGTCGCGGGGCAGACCCAGCGCGCGTACCTGTTTGGAAAAAATCAGGCTGAAATCATAGTCATTGGCGATGGAGGTGAGCACCGAACTGTCGGTGGTCAGTGCGACTGCCGCGAGACCCGGGCGTTCGATTTCGAAACGATTGAGCAATTCCGCCGCGAAGTGTTGCGCATCGGCAGCAGAGCCGCCATTGCCGCAGCACAAAATTTTGCCGTCGTTGGTGACACAGTCGAAAAACAACTGCGCGGCGTTTGCGATCGGCGCAGCCAGCGTGTCCTTGATTTTTAATTTCAGTTCTGCGCTATCGGTGAAATGCTTGATGATGCGTTTATTGATGTCCATAAAATCCATTTTTTGGGCGAATCGCTGTGTCGCGTGCTCGCTTATTCCTCGTCTATCGATATGATATGCCTCGTCATTACGCTGTGCGGCTCCTTGCGCTTCATCCCAAAAAAAGGATTGGCCCAAGAGGCTTACTGTTTCTGTCGATGTCATGAGTGCGAATATTAACCCGAAATGGTGCATTGATTCATGTGCATTACGGCTTCAGGCGTCGAACGCATTTTTCAGCCATTGCAGGTTAAGGCCTTTTGCATCGTCCATCAGCACGGCATCGAAGCGGCACGGCGGGGTGTGGGACAGTTTCGCGAGATAGTACTGCGCAGTGCTGATCAGGCGCCGCTGTTTGTGCTCATCGATGCTGCCCGCAGCCCCGCCGAAATCAGCATTGCGGCGCTGACGTACTTCAACGAAAACAAGTACGTCGTCATCCTGCATGATCAAGTCGATTTCACCAAAGCGGCTGCGATAGTTTCGTGTAATCAGTTTTAAACCCTGTTGCTGCAAAAAATTCGCAGCCCAAAGTTCGGACGGTTTACCGTTCACTTGGCAAGCCGGCAGTCACCGGCAGCGCGGGTATGACCGATGAGGTGTTTCTGAACTGATCCGGAAACATCAGCTCAGCCTGAGTCACGGGCGCATCGGCGGATTGGGCATGTCCCTGCACGAAAATGGCCGGGAGCGCCTCGCGATCGAAGGTCTGTCCATTGAGGCTGATGCGACCTGTTACGCCCTCCAGTGGCAGTGCCGTTACAATCTGATTTTTAATCAGAATATTGATCAGGCGATAAGCATCTATGCCCAGTGCGTACAGGCGTTCAAGGTCGGTTGTCAGTGGCGAGTTGGCGCGCGGATAGACTGTCACAGACGTTTGAACTTCCCGCATCAGCCAGGGCATGTCGACGAAGCGCACGCCGTCAAAATCGAAATTGAGCATGCGGTCTTTGTTGCCGGCGAACAACTGTGAAGTGCCGTAGGTCTCCAGATTATTTGGCAGATAGGGGCGTATTGCGCGCGATTTTTCGGCATCGGTCGCGAAAAAAACCATGCCGGCAGGCGTAGCTTCGATATCGGCAAAAACCGTGGTGTCGCCGTTATATTCGATTTCGCGCGAAATGCTGCCACCTGACCTGGTCCATTGTTCTTCAAAAGAGAATTGCAGACGCTGGGCCAGCGGCTCACGGGAGGTGATGACAATGGCCTGTTGCATCCCCTGTTTTCTGGCAAGTAATGCGATTTGTCTGGCTTCCGCTTCAACCGCCATGCCGAAAAAATACAGCTGGGCCGGTCCATGTCCCTCAATGATATTCAACGCGAGCGTCGGGACGGGAAGGCTGGCTTCATTCGCCAGCCGGCTGATGCCGCTTCGCGTCAGGGGCCCCACGACGGCCACTGCGCCGCCGGCAATGGCAGCCTTGTAGGCGCTGGTTACGCTGTGAGCCTCATCATAGTCGCTGTATACCCGCACCGGCAGTCCTTTGCTTTGCAGTCCTGCTGCGGCGAGTATGCCCTGATGCACTGCCTGGGCAGATGTCCCCAAGCCCTGAGAATTGAGCGGCAGCAACAGCGCAATATGCGGGATCGGCGGTGAAGGTATCTCGGTAGTAGCGCAGGCTATACCGCTCACGTATAGTGCGAGCAGGGCAAGCATCGTCTGCGCGAGTTTTACGTTAATCCAGAGGGAACGCAATTGCATATCGAACATCCGCAAAAATTGGAACCCGCATTATATGTAGTTGCCACACCGATTGGAAATTTGCGCGACATAACCTTGCGCGCGCTCGATGTGCTGGCAGAGGCCGACGTGGTTGCGGCAGAAGACACGCGCAACACGTCGCATTTGTTGAAGCATCACGGCATTCATGCCAAACAGCTGATCGCGGTGCATCAGCACAACGAACGTGGTGCGGCAGAAAAGCTGGTCGCTGTGATACAGGGCGGGCAGAGCGTTGCCTTCGTCAGCGATGCGGGCACGCCCGCTGTCAGCGATCCCGGCGCGTTGCTGGTACAGGCGGTTCTGGCAGCCGGGCAGCGGGTGATACCGGTTCCGGGCGCGAGTGCGGCGGTGGCGGCCTTGTCGGCATCGGGTCTGAATGCGCCGCATTTTCTTTTCTACGGTTTTATGCCCAATAAATCCGCCGCACGTCGCACGGTTTTGCAGGGTCTGATCAACCATCCTTACACGCTGGTGTTTTATGAAGCGCCGCACCGCATCGTCGAATGCGTCGCCGACTTGCACGCCGTATTGGGCGGTGAGCGGCGCATCGTGCTGGCGCGCGAGGTGACCAAGCTGTTCGAGACGATTCATGGCTGTGCGTTATCAGAAGCGGAAGCCTGGCTGCAGTCGGATGCCAACCAGCAGCGCGGTGAATTCGTCGTGCTGGTGTCAGGTGCGCCGCCTGCGACAGGTTTGTCGGCCCAAACGCTGAGTACGCTGACCCTGCTTTTGGCCGAATTGCCGCTCAAACAGGCGGTGCAACTGGCCACAAAAATCACTGGTGCCAACCGCAGCGAGCTGTATCAGCTGGCGCTGGAAATGAAAAACGAAAGCTAAATCATGTTGCCGCCCTTGATTCATGCGCTGCTGACAGATCCGGCCTGTTATGACCATCCGGTGGAAAAAGTAGTGCTGGTCGAGACGCATATTTCCTGGGTGTTGCTCACCGGCAACTATGCCTACAAGATCAGGAAGCCGGTCAACCTGGGCTTTCTGGATTTTTCAACGCTGGCGCGGCGGCAGCAGGATTGCGTCGATGAGTTGCGCCTGAACCGGCGATTGGCCGCTGAATACTATCTGGATGTGGTGGGTATTGCTGGTAGCCTCGCTAATCCACGTATTGGCGAGGCTGGCCAACCCCTTGAATATGCTGTAAAAATGCGCCAGTTTCCGGCTGATGCTACGCTGGACAGGCTGGCAGAGCGCGGGAAATTAAGCGAAGTGCAGATAGATGCACTGGCTGCACGGCTGGCGCATTTTCATCTTGCGGAATGCGAGGCGGCACCCGCCGATAGTTCGTGGGGCGAGCCGGCTGTGATCGCAAAGCCGGTTGCGGAAAATTTTCAGATCATTAGCCTGGCGGAACCTGCAGAAAAGGCGCGGCTGGCGGCTTTGCAAACATGGTGCGACAACGAATATTTGCGTCTTGCGCCGCTGATGACGGAACGCAAAAAGGAGGGGCGGATTCGTGAATGTCACGGCGATCTGCATCTGGCGAATCTGGCCTGGGTAGACGGGAGCCTGGTGATATTCGACTGTCTGGAATTTAGTCCCGCACTGCGCTGGATCGATGTGATTTCGGAAGTGGCATTCTGTTACATGGATCTGCTGCAAAAATACCCCCATCCTAACCTTCCCCCTCAGGGGGGAAGGGACGATCGCCTCCTCCCCTGCAAGGGGAGGATTGAGGTGGGGCGGTACGCCGGCCTTGCATCGCGTTTTCTCAATGCATGGCTGGAAGCGACCGGCGATTATCGGGGGGTGGCGCTGTTGCGTTATTAC
>JAPLQK010000077.1 GCA_026399735.1 Pseudomonadota bacterium | reverse complement strand
GTGGAGAGAATTTTTACGCCGAGGTCAGTCAACCCTCTTGCAAATTCGAGTACGCCGGATTTATCCGAAACGCTGATAAGTGCCTGTTTGATCGTTGCCATGATGATTCCCGTTTAATAATAAATTCGTGTAGGCCGGACTTCAGTCCGACATTCTCAAGTCGGGATGAATCCCGACCTACGTGTCTATTCGATGCCGTGCTGCGACATCTTTTTGCGCAGCGTGTTGCGATTGATGCCGAGCATCGCGGATGCGCGCGACTGATTGCCGCCCACCTGTGCCAATACCATCTCGACCAGCGGCTTTTCGACACAGTTCATCACCATGTCGTACAGGTCACAGCCCGGTTCCTCGCCGTCGAGATCGCTGAAATATTCGGTAAGTGCCAGACGCACATAGCGCGCCATTTCGTTTTCGTTTATCGCGCAATCGCTCATGCCGCCAACCCCTCAAGCCCCAAGTTATCAAGATAGTGCAGCTGCAATCCACGCTGCGCCTGTTCCGCAAAAAATTCGTCCACCGCCGCATGCTGCTCGCGCGGACTTTCCAGTTGATTCATCTGATGGCGAAAATGAGCGGAACCTGCCAGCCCTTTCGTGTACCAGGAGATATGTTTGCGCGCGATACGCAATCCGGTATGCTCGCCATAAAAATCATATAATTCAACAACATGCGCCAACAACACGCGATGAATTTCAGACACCTCCGGCGAAGGCAGATGACAGCCTGTTTGCAAAAAGTGTTCGATTTCGCGGAACAACCAGGGACGCCCCTGAGCCGCACGGCCTATCATCACCGCATCCGCGCCGGAATACTGCAACACATAACGCGCCTTCTCAGGCGTGGTGATATCGCCGTTGGCGATGATGGGAATACGCACGCTGGCCTTCACTTCGCGAATAGTATCGTACTCGGCATCCCCTGTGTACGCGCAGGCGCGGGTCCGGCCGTGAATCGCCAGCGCCTGAATACCCGCGTCTTCCGCGATCCTGGCGATGCGTACCGCATTGCGGTTGTGCGTATCCCAGCCGGTACGGATCTTGAGTGTCACCGGGGCATTGACTGCGCTGACCACGGCTTCCAGCAATTTTGCGACCAGCGGTTCGTTTTGCAACAAGGCGGAACCCGCCATCACATTGCAGATTTTTTTTGCCGGACAGCCCATATTAATGTCGATGATTTGTGCGCCGTGATCCACGTTGTATTTCGCCGCTTCCGCCAGCATTTTGGCATCGGCACCGACGATCTGCACCGAGATCGGGTCGGCCTCGCCTTCATGGTTGGCGCGGCGTTTTGTCTTTTCCGAGCCATACAGCAGCGAATTGGACGCCACCATCTCGCTCACCGCCATGCCCGCCCCCATCCGTTTGCACAACATGCGAAAAGGGCGGTCGGTGACCCCGGCCATCGGGGCAACGATGAGATTATTTTTGAGTTCGTAAGGGCCGATGCGCATCGCTAAATTTCCTGAAGGGTTGCGGATTATAAAGCAAGCGGACAGGCATGGAAAATATCGCTATCATTCGCCCTATGAAAACTTCGATTAAATACGATGTCGTGATTATTGGCGGGGGGCTGGTAGGCGCCAGTCTGGCCGCTGCGCTGAAGGACAGCGGACTATCTCTGGCGCTGGTAGAAGCAGGCACGCACCCCCACTCCAACCCGCCCCCTGCGCAGGCGGCGGGAGCAAACGGATCACTACGCGATACGCTCCTTGACGACTGGGACAGCCGTATTTATGCGATCAGCCCGGGCAGTCGCACTTTTCTCGAACGCTCCGGCGCATGGGCGAAACTTGATCAAAATCGCATCGCCGCTGTTGAAGAAATGCGCGTATTTGGCGATGCAGACTCAAAACTTGAATTTTCCGCCTATCAGATGGGCGTGTCGGAACTGGCCTGCATACTGGAAAATCGCCTGCTGCAACATGCGCTGTGGCAGGTACTGCAAGAACAGGACAATTTGACGCTGCTGAATCCTGCGCGTTGCGCTGCGCTCTCTTTCAACGATGAAGCAGCCGAACTGACGCTGGAAGACGGTCGCACGCTGAACGCAAAACTGATCGTCGGGGCCGACGGGCGCAATTCCTGGGTACGCAACCAGACAGGCATCAGCGCCGCACCGGTGGATTATCAGCACCACGGCGTGGTCGCCAATTTCAGCTGCGAACTGCCGCATCGCGGCATCGCGCACCAATGGTTTCAACCGGATGGCATCCTCGCGTTGCTGCCGCTGCCGTGCAACAGAATCTCTATGGTATGGTCGGTAAAACCGGAAAAATCAGCCGGCTTGCTGGCCCTGTCGAATGAAGAACTCTGCGAACAGGTTTCTGCCGCGTCGCAGCACACGTTAGGAAAGCTGCAACTGGTCACACCCGCCGCCGCATTCCCGTTGCGCTTGCTGACGCTGCCGCACATCAGCGCCAATCGCGTCGCGCTGGTTGGAGACGCCGCGCACAACATGCACCCCTTGGCCGGACAAGGCGTCAATACAGGCTTCCGCGATGCGCGCCAACTTGCGGAACTGCTGCTTGACCGTGGAGGATGTACCGACTGTGGCGATGCGCAATTGCTGCGCCGTTACGACCGCAAGCGCCGCGAGGACATACACACCATGCAGGCCACCACATACGGACTGAAGAATCTGTTCTGCAATGACGACCCGCTATTGCGCACCCTGCGCAATCTCGGATTGAACGCCACGAATCACCTCACGCCGCTGAAAAAACTGCTGATGCAGCACGCCCTTAACTAACCTATTGAATATTATGCAAAAAATTATCGCATTACTACTGTTGCTCGCATTCTCCGCCGCTCATGCAGCAGAAACAGAAATCCGCCAATCGTTGCAAAGCAAATTTTCCGGCATCGGAAAGCTGGAACATGTCGTCAAAACGCCTTATTCAGGGCTTTATGAAGTCGTCATCGGCGATAAATTAATGTACACCGATGAGACAGGGCGATATCTGTTCGACGGCAATGTGATCGACACCAAGACTCGCGCCGATCTGACGGAACAACGCCGCCACCAGTTATTCGCCATCGATTTTGACAAGCTGCCGCTGGAACTGGCCGTTAAAAAGGTGAAGGGCAATGGCAAACGTAAACTGGCTTTTTTCACCGACCCGAACTGCGGCTATTGCAAAAAACTGGATAAAGAACTCGCCAAGATCAACGATGTCACGCTGTATATGTTTATGTACCCGATATTCCAAGGCTCTGATGAGCTTGTGCGCAATGTACGCTGCGCAAAAGACCCGGTCAAGGCATGGGATGACCTGATGCAAAAAGGCATCGCGCCCGCCAAGGCATCCTGCGATACGCCCACAGACAAAGTCATCGCACTTGGCAAAAAACTGCGCGTAAACGGTACGCCCAACCTTATTTTTGCAGATGGCACGCAAGTTCCCGGCTACCTGCCTGCGGAAGAACTGGAAAGACAGCTTAACGAGTCCAATAAAAAATAGGGCTGCCAAATGACAACTCAAATTTCACGCGATTTGCTGGCTCAGGCCGTTGACCAGTCGAACGATGGCATCACTATCGCCGACGCCAGCCAAAGCGACTGGCCGTTGATTTATGTGAATGCAGGATTTGAACGGCTGACCGGGTATAACGCGTCCGAATTACTCGGCAAAAGTTGCCATTTTCTTCAGGGTACGGACACCAACCAGCCTGAAATCACCCTGCTTCGGGATGCATTACAACAGGGAAAAAACTGCCTGGTTACGTTACGCAATTATCGCCGTGATGGCTCGATGTTCTGGAATGAACTGAGCCTGTCTCCGGTACGCAACGAGGCGGGTACGCTCACCCATTACATCGGCATTCAGCACGATGTCACTGCGCGCATCCTGCCCGACCATCACCTGCATCAAACCGCGCCGCGCACACCGATCCAGCCTGACCATCCGGTGATCGACATCGACGGCCGCTTCGAAGAACAGTTTTCCCATATGCTGCAAACCGCGCAACGCACGCACAGCCTGCTATCCGTGCTGGTGATACAACCCGATGAATTCAAACACTTTAATGAGCGATATGGTCACGCGGCAGGACATGCGTGCTTACGCATGGTGGGAGAGCGCGCCGCCAAATCATTCGGACGCAGTTCAGATTGCATCGCAAACTACAACGGAGACGAGTTTGCCGTAGTTTCGACCAGCGACAGCGCCGAAGGACTGCAACAACATCTGCAAAAACTCCGCGACCAGATCCGCGCGCTCAACATTCCACACAGCGATACGCCGGATGGGGTGGTCACAATTTGTATCGGCGTCATCAGCCTGGTTCCGCAACGCGACACCACCGCACAGGAATTGCTTAATCAGGCCAATACAGCACTTCAGGAAGCCAGACGGCACGGCCACGACAGCGAGCACCTCGTTTAGCGCTTCAGTTGAGTACGGGTTCGGCGCCCTTGGGGAACAGCACCCACATCTGCCCGCTTTGCTTCATACGACCCGCCTGCGCGCCTGCCTGATCACCGAAACCCCAGAAAAAATCGGCCCGAACCGCCCCCCTGATCGCACCGCCGGTATCCTGTGCCAGCATCAAGCGGTTCAGCGGTTCAGCCGTATTCGGATAGGTGGTAGACAGAAACACCGGAAAACCCAGCGGAATGGTGCGCGGATCGATCGCGATGCTGTATTGATCGGTCAGCGGCACACCGAGTGCACCCAGAGGGGCTGACAAACTTACAGGCAATTCGCGGAAAAAAACGAAGCTCGGGTTTTGCGCCAGCAACACGGACAGTTTGGCAGGATTTTGCTCCGCCCAATGCTTGATGCCCTGCATGGATGCCTGGTCGGCTTTCAACTCACCCATTTCGATCAGTTTCTTGCCGATAGACACATACGGATGCCCGTTCTGATCGGCATAACCGACTTTGACCATGCTGCCATCTGCCAGTTCGATGCGCCCCGAGCCCTGAATTTGCAGAAAGAAAAGATCCACCGCATTTTCCACCCAGAACAGCACATGCAGCGCACCGCGACCCTCGTCAATCTGGCTGCGGCTAAAATAAGGCACGATGCGACGGCCTTCCAGTCGACCGCGCAAACGCAGATCTTTGAGCTGCGGATAAACTTCAGTTAAATCAATGGTCAGCAGATCTTCAGGCGCCGCATATAACGGATATTTGAAACGCGCCGTTTTGGCGCGGCTGCCGGACAACCTGGGCTCGTAGTACCCGGTAATCAATCCGTGATCTGTGCCATCGGGGTTATACACCTGATAGGGCGTGAACGCATCCTCGAAGAACAGTCGCAGCGCCTCATTGTCCGGCTGCACCAATTCATTGGCGCGCGCACAAACAATTTGCCATTCCGGCTTGTTTTTCAGTGCGTGACAGGTTTGCAGAAAGGCCGTCCAGCTCGGCTGCAAATCCATCTTCTGCCAGTCCGGCAGCATCTCCCACTTGCTGACCGCAAATGGCGCTGCCGGTGGAATTACAGAAACAGGCGGGATAACAACAGGCGGCACAGGCGTAACGGTACAGGCGGCCAGAAAAATCAGCGGCAATAATGCGAATCTAAATTGCAATGCGGGAATGCGGTTAGTGCAGAACACGCGGCACACTCAACACGAATTCCGGAATCTCGACATCAAAATCGGCTCCGTCGTCGCCGCGCATCTGATAGCTGCCCCGCATCGTGCCAACCTGGGTCGCCAGCACCGTACCGCTGGTGTATTCAAAACTCTGATTGCGCTGCAACAACGGCTGCTCGCCCACCACACCTTGCCCGCGCACTTCCTGAACATGGTTATACGCATCGGTGATTACCCAGTGACGACTGACAAGTCTGGCCGCCACCGCGCCCAGATTGGTAATGCTGACGGTATAAGAGAATACAAAACGATCCGCCTTCTCGTCGGACTGATCGGGCAGATATTTCACCTGTGTTTGTATAATGATGCTGCGCTGTTTTTCCATGCATCGCATTTGAACCGATTTCACTGATGCTAGCAAGAGATAAAGCACGCATTTGTCGTGAAATTTGCGTAGCAACTCGTTCGCTTCCTCGCCCGCAAGCGGGAGAGGATTGAGGTGAGGGAAACGGGCATGAAGAATTACATTATTTGTTGGTAATCATTTCATGCCCGTTATGCTAATCTGCGCAGCTGATAAAGCTTAAAGAACATCACAAAAACATGAACGGTTATCTGAAACGCATCCTCAACGCCCGCGTGTATGACGTGGCGATTGAAACTCCGCTGGAAATCGCACCGAATTTATCGGCGCGTACCGGCAATACGATCCTGCTCAAGCGCGAAGACATGCAGCCGGTATTTTCCTTCAAGCTGCGCGGCGCCTACAACAAGATGGCGCAACTCACACCAGAGCAACTCAAGCGCGGGGTCATCGCCGCCTCGGCTGGTAATCACGCTCAGGGCGTGGCGCTGTCCGCGCAAAAGCTCGGCTGCAAGGCCGTCATCGTAATGCCCACCACGACTCCGCAGATCAAGATTCAGGCGGTCACCGGCCGTGGCGCAAAAGTCGTGCTGTTCGGCGATTCGTATTCCGATGCCTACGCTCATGCGCTGGAACTGGAACAACAGAACGGCATGACCTTCGTACATCCTTACGACGATCCCGACGTGATCGCAGGACAAGGCACCATCGGCATGGAAATATTGCGCCAGCGCACCCAGCCGATACACGCGATTTTCTGCGCGATCGGCGGCGGCGGCCTGATTTCCGGCGTGGCCGCCTATGTAAAAGCGCTGCGTCCCGACATCAAGATCATCGGCGTGCAACCGGTTGATTCAGATGCGATGTATCGCTCCATCGAGGCAAAAAAACGCGTCACACTCGACCATGTCGGGCTGTTCGCCGATGGTGTGGCCGTCAAGCAAGTCGGCGTCGAAACCTTTCGACTGTGCCAAAAACTGGTGGATGAGATCATTTTGGTGGACACTGACGCGACTTGTGCCGCGTTAAAAGACGTGTTTGAAGATACCCGCTCGATACTGGAACCGGCAGGTGCCTTGGCGATTGCAGGTGCCAAGCTGTATGCGGCACGCGAAGGACTCAAGGGCGAAACACTGGTCGCCATCGCCTGCGGTGCGAACATGAATTTCGACCGCCTGCGTTTTGTCGCTGAACGCGCCGACATCGGCGAAAAACGCGAATCCATTCTGGCGGTGACGATACCAGAGACACCAGGCAGCTTCCGCAAATTCTGCACGCAACTGGGTAAGCGCAACATCACCGAATTTAATTACCGCTTTGCCAACCCGAAAGCCGCACAAGTGTTTGTCGGCATTCAGGTAAAAAATGAAGCTGAAACGGATGAACTGGTAGAAAAGCTGCAAAACCATAAATTACCGACCCTGGATCTGTCCGACAACGAAATGGCCAAACTGCACCTGCGCCATCTGGTCGGCGGCCATGCGCCCGAGGTCAAGGATGAAATCCTGTTCCGCTTCGAATTCCCGGAGCGCCCCGGCGCCCTGATGCAATTCCTCAACAGCATGAACCACAACTGGAACATCAGCCTGTTTCACTACCGCAACCACGGCGCAGATTACGGTCGCGTGCTGGTCGGCATGCAAGTCCCGGATCACGACAAATTAGCATTCACCGAGTTCCTCAACACCCTCGGCTACCCCTACTACGACGAGACCGACAACCCGGCGTACCGGCTGTTTCTCGGGTAAAAAGCATTATGCTCATCGTGCATCGGGTTGCCAAATGCAGGCGGTAAAACAGTCTATTCGCAAGCACATTCAGCAGCTGCGCGAGCGGATTACACCCACTGTGCGTGCCGGATACAACGCGGCGATCACTGAACGATTACTGGCATTGCCGGAATACAACGGCGCCAGCACCGTGCTGGGCTACATGAATTTCGGCAGCGAGTTTGCCAGCGAGTTATGGGTCGCCCGTGTATTGGCTGATGGAAAACGGCTGGCATTGCCTAAGGTAAACCGCGCGACCAACATGCTCGATTTGTATTGGGTAGACGATCTTGAAAACCAGCTGGCAACAGGGTTATGGGGCATACGCGAACCGGTCGTTGAACGCTGCAAACGGCTGAATGACATAAATGAGGTAGAATTCGCCCTGTTGCCCGGAATTGCGTTTAGCCGGGATGGCGCGCGTCTGGGTTACGGTGGCGGTTTTTACGATAAGCTGCTGGCCCGTCAGGATGCTGCATCTGATCGCCCCGCGCTGGTGACTGCCGCGTACGGACTGCAAATCGTGACGCAAATTCCGCAGGAAATGACGGATGTCAAAGTCGGCCTGATCGTCACGGAAGCAGAAACCATAGACTGCAACAGGAAATCCATAACAAATCCGTTATAGCGGTTTTCACCGGCATGACAAATTGTTATATGATTTTATTGAACAAACTTTAGTGAAGAGAGTGGAAGATGGCGAACTTAGCTGATAACGATCCGCAAGAAACCCAAGAGTGGCTGGATGCCCTTGAGTCAGTACTGAAAAATGAGGGCGCAGAACGCGCCCATTTTCTGCTCGGACAACTGATAGACAAGGCGCGCAGTTCCGGCGCAGGTGTGCCGTTCAGTGCCACAACACCCTATTGCAACAGCATTGCGCTGGGCGATGAAGAACGCTCGACCGGCAACCGCGAACTGGAGCACCGCATCCGCGCACTGATGCGCTGGAACGCGATGGCGCTGGTATTGAATGCCAATCGCGACTCTTCCGAACTGGGCGGACATATCGCCAGCTTCGCGTCTGCCGCCACGCTGTATGACGTGGCGTTCAACCATTTTTTCCACGGCAAGACCGACACCCATGGCGGCGACCTGGTCTATTTTCAGGGCCACTCCTCCCCCGGTGTTTATGCGCGAGCCTATCTGGAAGGACGAATCTCCGAAGAACAGATGTACAAGTTCCGCCAGGAAGCGAATGGCGACGGCCTGTCTTCCTATCCTCACCCCTGGCTGATGCCGGATTTCTGGCAGTTTCCTACCGTATCGATGGGTCTGGGACCCTTGATGGCCATTTATCAGGCGCGTTTCATGCGCTATCTGCAACATCGCGGTCTGGTACAAACCGATGGCCGCAAGGTATGGGCCTATCTGGGTGACGGAGAGACGGACGAACCGGAATCACTGGGTGCCATTTCCATGGCCGGGCGCGAGAAACTCGACAACTTAATCTTTGTCGTCAACTGCAACCTGCAACGCCTGGATGGCCCGGTGCGCGGCAACGGCAAAATCATTCAGGAACTGGAAGGCGTCTTCCGCGGTGCCGGCTGGAACGTCATTAAAATCGTCTGGGGCGGCAAATGGGATCGCCTGTTCGCAAAAGACAAGAATGGCCTGCTGCAAAAACGCATGCAGGAAGTGGTCGACGGCGAATACCAGACCTACAAGTCTAAAGATGGCGCCTATGTACGCCAGCATTTCTTCGGCAAATATCCGGAATTGCTGGAAATGGTCTCGGACATGTCCGATGACGAAATCTGGCGCCTGAATCGCGGCGGTCATGATCCGCACAAGGTTTACGCGGCTTATGCATCAGCCTCCAGGCACACGGGTCAGCCTACCGTGATCCTTGCCAAGACCGTCAAGGGCTACGGCATGGGTGAAGCGGGTGAAGCGCAGAACATCACCCATCAGCAGAAGAAAATGGCAGGTCAGGTGCTGCTCAAATTCCGCGACCGTTTCAATATTCCATTAAACGATGCGGAAGTGACCAGCCTGAATTTCTACCGTCCGCCTGAAGACAGCCTGGAGATGAAATACCTGAAGGAACGCATGGGACAAATGGGTTCCGTGCCGGCACGCAATCCAACGACCGAAGCCCTGAAGATTCCGGACCTGGAAGCGTTTGACTCCTTGCTAAAGAGCACGGACGGACGCGAAATTTCGACGACCATGGCTTTTGTACGCATGCTGGGCATTCTGGTGAAGGACAAGAATATCGGCCGTCAGGTCGTGCCTATCGTGCCGGATGAATCCCGCACTTTCGGCATGGAAGGCATGTTCCGCCAGTTAGGGATATTCTCTCAGGTAGGTCAGCTGTACACCCCGCAGGATGCGGATCAGCTGATGTTCTACAAGGAAGACAAGACCGGTCAGATTTTGCAGGAAGGCATCAACGAAGCAGGCGCGATGTCCTCATGGATTGCAGCTTCCACAGCTTATGCCAACCACGGCAAGGCGATGCTGCCATTCTATGTGTATTACTCGATGTTTGGTTTCCAGCGCATCGGCGATCTGGCCTGGGCAGCGGGCGATATGCGTGCACGCGGCTTCATGGTAGGCGGCACAGCCGGTCGCACCACACTTAACGGTGAAGGCCTGCAACATCAGGATGGTCACAGCCACCTGATGTCGGCCATGATTCCGAATTGCGTGTCTTACGACCCGACCTTCGCATACGAGCTGGCGGTCATCATTCATGACGGTATGCGCCGCATGTATGTCGAACAGGAAGATGTGTTCTATTACCTCACCGTGATGAACGAAAATTACGCACATCCGGCGATGCCTGAAGGCGCGACGGAGGGCATCATCAAGGGCATGTACTTGTTCAGTGAAGGGACAAGGGACAAGGGAGAAGGGGAAAAGCCGTGCGTGCAGTTGCTGGGCAGCGGCACGATACTGCGCGAAGTCATCGCAGCGGGTGAATTGCTGGAGAACGATTTTGGCGTCATTTCAGATATCTGGAGCGTCACCAGCTTCTCCGAATTGCGCCGCGACGGTATCGACTGTGAACGCTGGAATATGCTGCACCCGGAAGAGCAGCCGCGCTTCAGCCACGTCGAACAATGCATGGCGGATCGCGACGGCCCGGTGATTGCCGCAACAGACTATATGCGCTCATTCGCAGACCAGATTCGCGGCTTCCTGCCCAAGAATTTCAAAGTGTTGGGCACGGATGGTTTCGGTCGTTCTGACACACGCAAAAACTTGCGCCAGTTCTTTGAGGTGAACCGTTTCTACATCACCGTTGCTGCATTGAAGGCGCTGGCAGATGAAGGCACGATAGATGCATCCGAGGTGAGCCGGGCGATTGCACTTTACAACATCAATCCGGATAAACCCAACCCAGTGACGGTTTAAAGCAGTTTACGGTTTAAGACCGCAAGGTCTGATATGGCAGTTGAAAGTTTAGGTAAGGAGAGACACGTGGCAGAAATTAAACAGGTATTGGTACCGGATATCGGCGACTACAAAGGCGTGGCCGTTATCGAGGTAATGGTGAAAGTTGGCGACATAATCAACGAGGAAGACACCCTGTTGACGCTGGAAACCGACAAGGCGGCGATGGATGTCCCTTCCCCGTTTGCGGGCGTGGTTAAAGAATTGCACGTTGAAATCGGCGACAAGGTGTCCCGTGGTTCGCTGATTCTGATGATGGAAACCAGCGCGGCAGCTGGCCCGGCCGAACAGCCCGTTGCAACGCCTGTAGTAGCGCCGACAGCAACAGCCGTGCAAGCCGCACCTGTAATAACGCCAACTGTTCAGACAGTTGCATCCGGCGGTCAGGCGCATGCCAGCCCCGCCATACGACGCTTCGCGCGCGAACTGGGCGTGGATATCGCACAGATCAAAGGCAGCGGTGAAAAGGGGCGCGTCACGAAAGATGACGTACAACTGTTCGTGAAATCGGCTCTGGCGCAACCACGCGGAGCTGTCGGCGGTAACGGTTTGCAGGTGCTGGATATGCCTGTGTTCGATTTCGCCAAATTTGGCGCCATTGAAACAACACCGCTGTCGCGCATTCAGAAGATTTCCGGCGCAAATCTGCATCGCAACTGGGTGACCATTCCGCATGTCACTCAATTTGACGAGGCCGACATCACCGATATGGAAGCATTCCGCAAACAGTTAGGCAACGAATACGCCAGGCAAAACATCAAGATCACGCCGCTGGCATTCATGCTCAAGGCAGTGGTTGCCGCCTTGCAGAAATTCCCGAAATTCAATGCCTCATTAGATGGCGAAAATCTGGTACTCAAGCAATACTTCCACATCGGCGTGGCGGTGGATACGCCGGACGGCCTGATGGTGCCGGTATTGCGCGATGTAGACAAGAAAGGCATCGTGCAACTGGCTCAGGAACTGGCCGACATTTCAGCCCGAGCACGCGAGAAGAAAATCACCGCAAACGACATGCAGGGCGGCTGTTTCACCATTTCCAGCCTGGGCGGCATTGGCGGAACGGCTTTTACGCCGATCATCAATGCGCCTGAAGTGGCGATCCTGGGCGTATCCCGTTCTGCGATGAAGCCGGTTTACCAGAACGGCGCATTTGTGCCGCGCCTGATGCTGCCGCTGTCGGTATCCTACGACCATCGCGTGATCGACGGGGCAGCGGCAGCACGCTTCACCGCTTACCTTGCACAAGTATTATCTGACATACGCAGACTGGCGCTGTAACATTGACTCAACAACCGATCGGCATCCTGGGCGGTACATTTGACCCGATTCATTACGGTCATTTGCGACTCGCCGAAGAGATGCTGGAATTAGCCGGATTGCAGCAGATCCGCTTCATTCCGACCGGCAATCCACCGCATCGGGACACGCCGCAAGTATCGGCAAAAGATCGCAGCGCAATGGTAGCACTGGCGATAAACGATCAACCCGCATTCGTACTGGATGAACGCGAGGCTAGACAAGCAAATAAATGCTTTACAATCAATACGTTACGAGAATTACGCGCCGAGTCGGGCGAGACGCAACCGCTGTGCCTGCTGATGGGCGGGGACGCTTTCCTGCAATTGCACACCTGGCACGAGTGGGAACAGATACTCGATCTGGCGCACATCGTGGTGGGATACCGCCCCGGCTTCACGCTGGAAGAACGCATACACAGCGCCACACCGAAATTGCGACAGCATTACCAGGAACGTTTGTGCACGGTGGAATATTTGTCGAAACACGCCTTTGGCGGCATTGCCGAATTGGCGATACCGAAACTGGAAATTTCTGCTACGCTGATTCGCTCCCGCATCGCAGAAAAACGCACAATACGCTATCTGCTGCCGGCAACTGTGGCACACTACATTTATCAACATAATTTATACACACCATGTTAACTACCGAAGAAAAAACACTCGCCGTCGTCGCTGCCCTTGAAGACATCAAGGCCACCGACATTACCGTCATCGATACCAGCAAACGCAGCTCGCTGTTCGATCGCATGATTATCGCCTCTGCCACCTCCACCCGTCAGACCAAGGCACTGGCCGACAACGTGGTCGTCAAACTCAAGGAAATGGGCGAAGAAGTCTATGGCCGTGAAGGTGAAGAAAGCGGCGAGTGGGTACTGGTGGACTTAGGCGAGGTGCTGGTGCACATCATGCAACCTGCCACCCGCGCCTATTACAACCTTGAAGAACTGTGGAGCAAAGCACAAGCCGCGCGCCCAAAGCTCGCTCAACTACCTGACGAGAAGTAAGCCATGTCGATGTTTGCCGGCTGCGAATTCGCACCTGCATTACTGGCAGAACTGACATGAAGCTGCTGATCGTCACGGTCGGGCACAAGATGCCTGACTGGATCACGACCGGCTTCAACGAATACGCCAAGCGCATGCCGCGCGAGACCAGAATCGAGCTGATTGAAATTAAACCCGAGCCTCGCACGACGGGAAAAACGACGCTGCAAATCATGGAAACTGAAGCTGCGCGCATTTTGAACGCGCTGCCGCAAACTTGCCGCCGCATTGCGCTGGATGAGCATGGCGCGACACCGACCACTAAACAACTTGCCGCCCAAATGAAAGACTGGATGTGCGAGGGACGTGACATTGCGTTTATTATCGGCGGGGCGGATGGGCTGCATGACTCGGTAAAACAGGCTGCAGACCAGCTGATGGCCTTGTCGGCATTTACGCTGCCGCATGCGTTTGTACGTGTGTTGCTCGCAGAACAGTTGTATCGCGCCTATAGCCTGATGCACAATCACCCCTACCACCGTGAATAATAAAAATAGGGATGAGTGAAGTGAGAAGAGAACGCACCTTTGGTGCTCAAGGGAAGCGACTGGTGCTTACCCTTTCCTCTTCCCCCTTTACCCTTCTCATCAAAGGTTCAACAATGAGCATCATGCGTCCACGTATCTATCTCGCCTCACAAAGCCCGCGCCGGCGCGAACTTCTAAAACAGGTCGGCATCCATTTCGAACTGTTGCTGTTGCGTTCGGATTCACGCCGCCGCGTTGACGTGGATGAAACACCGCACACCGGAGAATCGCCTGAGGTTTATGTACAACGCCTCAGTCGTGAAAAGGCTAAAACCGGCTTTGACGCGCTGCGATTTCGTAACTTGCCATCCTTTCCGGTATTGGCTGCCGACACCACCGTCACGCTGGACGGCAAGATCCTTGGCAAGCCGGATAATGCCGGGCAGGCCGCCGACATGCTGCGCGAACTATCCGGTCGCGAGCATCAGGTACTGACTTCGGTCGCGGTCGCCAAAGATGAACATGTGGAGAGTTTAACGTCCACCTCTACGGTAAAATTTGCCGAACTCAGCAATGAGCGTATCAAGCGTTATTTACAATCTAACGAATATGCCGACAAAGCCGGCGGTTACGCGATTCAGGGTCAGGCCGGCGCATTTATTGAACACATTACCGGCAGCTATTCCGGCGTAATGGGCTTGCCGCTGTTCGAAACTGTCCAACTGTTGCAACGCTTCGATTTTCCGACCCCCTAACCTGCGCCGCCTCTTGGCAGCCCGTACGACACATAAAACTCATGAGCGAAGAAATACTGATCAATGTCACACCGCAGGAAACGCGTGTCGCAGTCATGCAACTCGGCGTCGTACAGGAACTGCATATCGAGCGCGGCAGTAACCGAGGAATTGCCGGGAACGTCTATCTGGGCCGCATCAAACGCGTTTTGCCAGGCATGCAGTCCGCTTTTATCGACATCGGTCTGGAGCGCTCGGCATTTCTGCATGTCGCTGACATTTGGGAAAACAGCAACAGCGGTGCAGATGCAAAACCCATCGAAAAGATTCTGTTTGAAGGCCAGAATTTGCTGGTGCAAGTCATAAAAGAACCGATAGGCAGCAAGGGGGCGAGGCTCACCACACAATTGAGCTTCGCCGGTCGTTTGCTGGTATTTCTGCCGCAGGAAATGCGCATCGGCGTATCGCAGCGCATTGAAGGCACCGAACAACGCGACGCTTTGCGCGCAAAGCTGCAAGCCATTCTGCCGCCCGAACATCAGGGCGGCTATATCATCCGCACAGTAGCCGAAGCCAAGGATGACAAACATTTTGCCATCGACATTGCCTATCTGGACAAGCTCTGGAACTGCCTGCAAACGGCAGCAAAAACAGCCAGCGCACCTCAGTTACTCTATCAGGAACTGGACATCAGCCTGCGTGTCTTGCGGGATTTCGTATGTCAGGACACGGCGCGAATTCTGGTTGATTCACGCACCACACGCAATAAAATGCTCGAGTTTGCGCAAAACTACAATGCGGATGCGGCCCAGTTGCTTGAACACTACACGGGTGCGCGCCCGTTGTTCGACCTGTATAACATAGAGGAAGAAATCGAACGCGCCTTGTCTAAACGTGTTGACCTGAAATCCGGCGGCTATCTGATTATCGATCAGACTGAAGCATTGACAACGGTCGATGTAAACACCGGTGGATTTGTCGGCGTGCGTAACTTTGACGACACTATTTTCAAGACCAATCTGGAAGCCACACAGGTTATTGCCCGGCAGTTGCGTTTACGCAATCTGGGCGGCATCATCATCTGCGACTTCATCGACATGGATAACCTGCAACATCGCGATGCGGTGCTGGAGGAGTTCAAAAAGGCGCTGGCGCGCGACCACACCCGCATCAGTGTCAATAATTTCTCTTCTCTGGGATTGGTAGAAATGACGCGCAAGCGCACCCGCGAGAGTCTGGCGCATGTACTTTGCGAGCCCTGCCCTACCTGTAAGGGGCGCGGCGAAGTGAAGACCGCGCAAACCGTGTGCTACGAAATCCTGCGTGAAATTGTCCGCGAGGCGCGCCAGTTCGATGCGCGCGAATACCGCATACTGGCATCCCAACAAGTCATCGATTTATTCCTGGAAGAAGAATCGCAAGCGCTGGCCGGACTTTCCGACTTCATCGGCAAACCGATCTCGATGCTGGTAGAAACTCAATATAATCAAGAGCAATACGACGTCATCCTGATGTAAAATTTCCCGGCATGAAAGGTTCGCGCAAGTTACGATCATCTGCTAAACTTTCATCCGCGTTTTACAAGACGCCTTATAACTAAAAATAAACTCAGGGAAAAAATATGATCAAAAAACAACTTGCGGCCTTGCTGTTCGCAGCGACTTTGTCCACACCTTTCATGGCATCTGCCCACGAACACGGCGAAGCGGGCGTTGCCCGTTCTTTTCTCAAAGAGATTCAATCAGTTGAGGCCGCCTATGCCCAGCAGCATGGCACAACCTTCTTCCAGGAGTTATCCAAAGGACAGCATCCACGCGCAACGGTGGTGACTTGCTCCGACTCACGCGTGCATACCAACATGCTGGATCAAAGCCCGGAAGGCGATCTGTTCATGATCCGCGACATCGGCAATCAAATTGCCACGGCCCGCGGTTCTGTTGAGTACGGCATTAATCACCTCGGCTCCTCCTTGCTGTTGATCATCGGCCACTCGCGTTGCGGCGCGATTGCTGCTGCCAGCGGCGATTATTCCGGCCTTGAGCCAGCCATCAAAAAAGAACTGGACACCATCAAGGTGGGCAAGGGCGTAGCCAGCATTGACGGCGTTAAAACCAACGTCAACAACCAGATTGCTGATGCCATGGAAGAATACGCTGAAGCGGTCAAAGAGGGCCATCTGGTCATCGTCGGCGCAGTATACGATTTCGCCGATGACATGAAACAAGGCTCAGGCAAACTGAACTTGATCAACGTCAACGGTCAGACGGTCGCTGCAAAGATGCAAGCGGAATTGGTTCATAAAGACATCGCTGACGAAAACGATTCTGTTAAGCACCACTAAGCGACTAAAACCGCGCAGTTCAAAAGCCGGCGCAAGCCGGCTTTTTCCTTGAAGAAAATCCCGACAAAGAGCGGGATTTTGGGTCGACAGAAAAGTCCGTCAAAGAACGGACTTTTTATTTATCTGTCAGCAAGCTCTCTGGCGCCACCCAGCTTCCCGTGATGGCCACTACTTTATGGCGCGATTGCCCGCCCTGTTTGAGTTCAACCTGACGCAAAGGGACATCGAACAATCCACCGACATACTTCAACAGCGCTTCGTTGGCACGACCGTCTATCGGCGGTGCGGCCAGACGGATTTTAAGCGCTTCACCATGCAATCCGGCAATCTCGCTGCGCTTGGCGCCCGGCTGCACATGTAAGGTCAGCGTGATGACCTCTCCATTGCGTCGATACCAGAGGCCCATTAACGTAAAACTCGCGCAACGACTCGTTTGCCCCTTCCCTTGCAGAGATTTTCTGCGGGGGAAGGTTGGAAAGGGGGAACGTGCGTGACAAGTTTCATTTTCATCATTGGCTACTTGTTATGCACGTTAGAAGAATCTTAACGCGATGCCTTCGAACATGCCGAGCGGAACGATCAAAATCAGCTGACACAAGATAAGCAGCAGCATCGATGACAAATCCACATTACCCAGCATCGGCACGATACGACGCAACGGTTGCAAAAAGCGATGCGTAATAACCTGCAAAACCTGAGAAACCGGTGTATATGGATTCACCCACGACAATATTGCCTGAACAAACACGGCACCCATCAGCAGATAAAGGCTGATCTTCAGCAATTTGACAGCCGCCAGCAGCAGCAAACCCGCCAACGGGAAAAAATGCCCGACATAACCTTGTATCAACATCACACCGGTCAGATAAAGCGTTTCCACCAGCCAGGCGAGCAACAAGGTTGAGCTGTCGAATCCCCAGGCAGAAGGTACGTAACGACGCGCGCGCAACACGATAAAATCGGTGAACACCATCACAAACTCACCGATCGGGTTGCGCAACGGTGCACGCAACCACTGCAAATGAAAACGCAGCAACAATATCGCCGCAAAGGATTGCAGCACGACATCCAGCAGGAACAGCAGCGCTTCGCTCATCATGATGCCCGCCCCAGTTCATCGCCCATTTCACGTGAACGCGCGTCCGCTGCCATGGCTGCCTCGACAATATGTTCAGCGACCCCGTTTTCAGCCAGACTCAACAATGCGCGCTCGGTCGTACCGTTCCTGGAGGTCACGCGGGTACGCAGCACGCTGACATCCTCGGTACTGGATGCCGCCAGACGGCTTCCGCCAAGAAAAGTGGCAACGCTCAGACGTCGTGCATCGTCGCTGCTAAAGCCTAATTTAATTGCCGCCTGCTGCAAGGCCTCGATCAGATAAAACACATAGGCCGGGCCGCTGCCTGAGATGGCCGTTACCGCATCCACCATCGCTTCATCCTGCAGCCACAGCGTCTGGCCTACCGCAGACAAAATGCTTTGCGCCTGCTCACGCTGTTCGCTGCTGACTGCAGGCATCGCATACATCCCCGTCATGCCGCTTTGTATCAATGCCGGCGTATTGGGCATCGCACGAACGATATTTTGACTGCCTGCCCAGCGTGCCAGATCTATCGCCCTGATACCGGCCGCGATGGAAATCAGCAGTTGGCCTGAGAGCTGCGGTGCGAGTTGCAGTGCAACTTCGTGCAATTGCTGCGGCTTAACGGCAAACACGATGACTTCACTGCCCGCCACGCCATCAGCCAAGTGCTCTACCGCTTTCACCGCAAAATCCTGTTGCAGCCGTGCGCGATTATCCGCATTGATCTCAACCACACTGATCTGCTGCGCACTAAATCCCTGACCCAGCAAACCGCCGATCAGGGCCGTCGCCATGTTGCCGCCGCCGATAAAACATATATTCATAGCGTATCCTGTTGATTTTTATTAAATTTAATACAACTTACCGATAAATTCGGCTGCCAAATATAGCCGAACCTACGCGCACCATGGTCGCGCCCTCAGCAATTGCGGCGGAGAAATCATGCGACATTCCCATCGACAAGGTATCCAGTTGCAAGCCTTCGGCGTTCAGTTGATCGTAAAGTTCACGCATCCGTGCAAACCCGGCACGCTGCACTACAACCTCATCACTTGGCTTTGGCACCGCCATCAGTCCGCGCAATTGCAAATTGGGTAATTTCACGATGGCATGCGCCAGCATGCTGGCATCACGTGGCGATACGCCGCTTTTACTGGCCTCATCGCTGATATTCACCTGCAGACACAATTGCAACGGCGGCAGATGAACGGGGCGTTGCGCGGACAGGCGCTCGGCAATCTTCAACCGATCCACGCTGTGCACCCATGAAAAATTTGCAGCGATGTCCCGCGTCTTGTTGCTTTGTATCGGCCCGATGAAATGCCACTCGATCGTCAAATCCTGCAGGCTGGATATTTTACCCAGCGCCTCTTGCAGATAACTCTCGGCGAAACATATCTGACCCGCCTGACATGCTTCACGGATTGCGCCCTCTGAAAACGTCTTGCTGACGGCTAACAGATTGATCTCATTAACCGCCCGGCCTGCTGAAGCTGCCGCTGCTGCGATAGCAGCGCGTACAGCTTGCAAATTGTAAGCTATTGTTGTCATAATCTCTTATCCGCTTTTTCATCAGGCATTGCAACTGACAGCCACCTCAACAGGAACATTATAATGGATATCACCGAACTGCTTGCCTTCGGCGTCAAGAACAAAGCCTCCGACCTGCATCTATCCTCTGGATTGCCGCCGATGATACGTGTACACGGCGACATGCGACGCATCAATTTACCCGCGATGGAACACAAAGAAGTTCACGCGATGATTTATGACATCATGAATGACGGTCAGCGCAAATTTTACGAGGAAAACAAGGAGGTCGATTTCTCCTTTGAGATCCCCAATCTGGCGCGTTTCCGCGTCAACGCATTTATCCAGCAACGCGGTGCGGCTGCCGTGCTGCGTACCATTCCTTCCAAAGTATTCAGCCTGGAAGACCTTAAATGCCCGAAGATATTTACCGATATTGCCAGCTTTCCGCGCGGGCTGGTGCTGGTGACCGGACCTACCGGTTCAGGCAAGTCCACCACGCTGGCGGCGATGGTCAATTACGTCAACGAAAAGGAACAGGGCCACATTCTGACCGTTGAAGATCCGATCGAATTTGTTCATGAATCGAAAAAATGTCTGATCAACCAGCGCGAAGTAGGTCGGGACACACTGTCGTTCAACGCTGCGCTGCGCTCCGCACTGCGCGAGGATCCTGACGTGATTCTGGTCGGCGAAATGCGCGATCTGGAAACCATACGTCTGGCGATGACTGCGGCGGAAACCGGCCATCTGGTGTTCGGCACGCTACATACCAGTTCGGCTGCCAAAACGATTGACCGTATTATCGACGTGTTTCCCGCCGATGAAAAAGAAATGGTGCGCGCGATGTTGTCAGAGTCGCTACGCGCAGTCATTTCTCAGGCGCTGCTCAAGACCAAGGACGGCACCGGTCGTATTGCAGCGCATGAAATCATGATGTGCACCCCGGCTATCCGCAATCTGATCCGCGAAGCCAAAGTGCCGCAAATGTATTCCGCCATTCAAACCGGCCAGGGCATGGGCATGCAAACCCTGGACCAGTGCCTGACCGGTCTGGTAAAAAGCAATATGATTACCCCTTCAGAAGCTCGCACCAAGGCGATGAACAAGGACATGTTCCCCGGGTAAGCGGTTTACAGTTTACTGTTAGCAGAGAAGTTATCCTCATTTGGAGTATTAGCATGGAAAGAGATCAAGCCACCGAGCTGATACACAGCTTGTTGCGCGGCATGGCCGCAAGAAAAGCATCAGATCTGTTCATCACCGCAGGCTTCCCGCCTGCCTTCAAGGTGGACGGCAAGATGACCCCGGTTTCCAGCCAGCCATTGTCTCACCAGCACACCAGAGAACTGGCGCGCAGCATCATGAATGACCGTCAGACAGCCGAGTTTGAATCCACGCACGAATGTAATTTTGCGATCAGCCCGCATGGCATCGGCCGGTTCCGCGTCAACGTGTTCATGCAACAGCAACACGTCGGCATGGTCATGCGTACCATCACCACCAAGATTCCTGAACTCGATACATTGGGCATGCCAGCCGTCCTGAAGGACATCGTGATGAGCAAGCGTGGCCTGGTGATCCTGGTGGGCGCTACGGGTTCCGGCAAATCCACCACGCTGGCGGCGATGTTAGGGCACCGCAACCAGAACAGCTACGGTCATATCATCACCATTGAAGATCCGGTGGAATATGTACATGAACATGGTCACTGCATCATCACGCATCGCGAAGTCGGCGTAGACACCGAATCATGGGAAGCCGCGCTGAAAAACACTTTGCGCCAGGCGCCGGATGTAATTCTGATCGGCGAGATTCGCGACCGCGAAACCATGGAATATGCGGTTGCCTTTGCCGAAACAGGTCACTTGTGCATGGCCACGCTGCACGCCAACAGCGCCAACCAGGCACTGGACCGCATCATCAATTTCTTCCCGGAAGAGCGGCGCGAACAATTATTGATGGACTTGTCATTGAACACCAAGGCGTTGATTTCACAGCGCCTGATTCCAAAAAAGGATGGTACAGGACGTGCCGCCGCAATGGAAATATTGCTCAATTCCCCGCTGATTTCCGATTTGATATTCAAGGGTGAAGTACACGCGATCAAGGGCGTGATGGCCAAATCGCGCGAACTGGGCATGCAGACCTTCGATCAGGCCCTGTTCGACCTGTACGAATCCGATGCGATCAGTTATGAAGAAGCGCTGAAAAATGCGGACTCGGTGAACGACCTGCGTCTGAAAATCAAGCTGGAAAGCAAACACACCGTTGACCGCGACGTGATGAGCGGGACGCAACATTTGCAAATGACCTGAATGACAAAGCCGGGATATCCCGGCTTTGTCATTCCAGAAACCTGAAAGCCTATTTGCTTGGCCGGTTGCTGCCCGACACGATCTTGTACTCCAGCAAACGGCACTCAATTGCACCATTGAATAAGGGCGTGCGTTTGGATGGCGACAGGCGCATTAATTTCAGGATGGCTTTGTCAGCGGTAAACAGATAAGCCGTCCAGCCGCCG
>JAPLQK010000012.1 GCA_026399735.1 Pseudomonadota bacterium | reverse complement strand
CCGATGGTGCAACCGTGCAGAATCACCGAATGCCCCACCGTCACATAATCGCCGATAATCAGCGGCGATCCGTCCGGTTTTTCCGCCGTCTTGTGCGAGACATGTCCCATGGTCAGATCCTGCACATTCGACCCGCGCCCGATTGAAATACGATTCACGTCGCCGCGCAGCACCGTATTGCACCACACCGAACTGTCATCGCCTATCGAAACATCACCGATGACCTGGCAAGAAGGATGCAGATACACGCGGTCACCGAGGACCGGGGTAGTGTCAAGATAAGAAGAAATTGCCATGTCCTTAATACTCCATCAGTCTTTTCTATTCCGCCAATATCCGGGGCGGCGGCTGTCATGGGCAACGGCCAGAATTTCCGCCTGCCCGCCGAAAATACGGTAGATCAAACCATAACGAAAATGCTTGAGATGGCAACGACGGAGATACTTGTTTAGCGGATGCCAAGCCAGCGGTTGGCTGCGAATACGCGCCAGCGCCTCATCCACATCGTTCGTAAATCTGTATCCCAAGCCGAGTTGTTGCAATTCCAGATATTCAAACGCCTCATCCAATTCCTCGCGAGCCGCTATTGAAAAATACAAATGCATCACTGGCGGTATTTCATCATCACTTCATCAGCATCCAGCAGCGACATTTCACCTCGATCTATCGCCGCCGCACGCTGTTCGCACACTTCAATCCATAAATGCTCAACAGACGGGTCGCTCGGACTGACCAGACCAAACAAAGCATCCAGCAAGGCCAGCTTGTCCTGCTCCGGCAGCACTCTGGCCTGCTCGACAAGGGTATCAACGATCGCACTCATGACTGTCTCCTGTAACGCATTAACACGCAAATTTCCATTTCAGCGTTTCCCCCGCCCTCAGTGGCACAAGCTGATGCTCGCCGAAGCCCACGCTTGCGGGTACTTGCCATTCTTCGCGACGCAGCGTGATGGTGCCGGTGTTGCGCGGCAAGCGGTAAAAATCCGCCCCGTAGAAACTGGCAAAACCTTCCAGTTTGTCCAGCGCACCGGCCGCCTCGAAGGCCTCGGCATACAACTCGATGGCGGTATGGGCGGTGTAACAACCGGCGCAACCGCAGGCATTTTCCTTGGTATGTTGCGCATGCGGGGCGCTGTCGGTCCCCAGGAAGAATTTGGGGCTGCCGCTGGTGGCGGCTTTAACCAGCGCCTCGCGATGGGTCTCGCGCTTCAAGATCGGCAGGCAATAGAAATGCGGGCGGATACCGCCTGAGAGCATCGCATTGCGGTTATACAGCAGGTGCTGCGGCGTGAGCGTTGCGGCGATGCTATCCGGCGCCTCAGCCACGAACTGTGCGGCGTCAAGCGTGGTGATGTGTTCAAACACCACCCGCAGGTTCGGCATATCGCGCAGCAAGGGTGTCATCACGCGATCGATGAACACCGCCTCGCGGTCGAAAATGTCGATATGGCTCTCGGTCACCTCGCCGTGCACCAGCAACGGCATACCGCAGCGCTGCATCTCTTCCAATGCGGCATAGGTTTTGCGGATGTCCGTCACACCCGCATCGGAGTTGGTGGTCGCGCCTGCCGGATACAGTTTTACGGCATGCACGATACCGCTGGCTTTGGCCTCGCGTATCTCGGCGGCGCTGGTGTTATCGGTCAGATACAGCGTCATCAGCGGTTCAAATTTTGCGCCTTGCGGCAAGGCGGCGATAATCCGCGAACGATATTCCAACGCTTGCGCAGTGGTGATAACAGGCGGACGCAGATTCGGCATGACCACAGCCCGGGCGAACTGCCGCGCAGTGTCGGGCAACACCGATTGCATCAGCGCGCCGTCGCGCAGGTGTAAATGCCAATCGTCGGGGCGTGTCAGGGTAAGTTGTTGCATAATCGATTCCTGCAAGATGATTTAGTGCGGATTGTAACTGATGTTCATGGCTGTCGACTCAACGGTTTTCGCACAGCTTCAATACGCTTGTATAGTTCGGCCTTGTCATAAAAATACCAGAAATTGAATGGAATGAACAAAACCTCAGTCCCCAACGCACCGTTTTTTATCGGATTTATAGTCAATATCGTGCTGGTACTCTACGTCTACTTCGCAGTGGAAGGTGGACCTGCTTCGATGAGACAGGGAGGCGACTGGGTCGCGATTCTGAATGAAATCCCTGAAACCTTAGTGACGATCATCGTGGCTATCGCACTCCCCTATCTGATGATCTGGACAAGGAGCAAGAACGAGCGCGACATAACCGCATCGGCTGGAAAAGCCATGCTGGCGACAACGCTGATCAGCGCAGCGGCCATCATACTCAGCCGCAATTCAATGGCAAAAGAACTGTCAATGGATATCGGCTGGGTAATTTTGTGGTTCACGGCTTTCTATTTTCTGATGGTGCAAAATATCACCCGCCTCCGATAAGCACCGGATGCATGAATCGTGCGCTGGAAATCAGCCGGATTTTTTCGCGCGCAGTGCAGCTAACGAAAAATCGGCAATATGCTGCGCAATCGCCTCAATTTCGTCCAGGTCGTATCGCAATTCAGGGTGCAGACGTTGCAATACCGGATACGAATTGCGATAAAACAGGCACTGACCAAACAGACTGAACATACAGCGGCGGCGTTCTGTTTCACTGACCTTATCGCCCACAATCTCGAACACCAGATGCCCCAGAAATTCGTGCAGCGGCGCAATCGCCTCCGTCACGATTTTATCGAGCACGGGTGTCGGTTCAGCCAGTTCGCGCGCCATCATCCGGCATTGTGAGGTGGCGTTGTTTTCATCCAGCAGCAACAGCATAAAATCCCGGATAAACAGACGCAGGCGCTTTTCAGGGCAGGCATCGGCAGCCACATTGGCTCTTTGCAGCGCCTTGAGTCCGCTGAAATTCAGGGCTTCGGCAAACAGTTCATCCTTGCTGCCGAAGTGATAATTCACCGCAGCGACATTGGCCTCAGCACGGCGGCAGATCTCGCGCACCGTCGCGCCCTGAAATCCGCACTCCGAAAACACCTCACGCGCGGCTTCTACCAGACGGGTGCGGGTTTGTTCACATACTTGTGCCTCAGTCATCAAGCCATACCCCTATTTGGCTTTTTCAGCCGTATCGCCCGCCAGCGCCTGATACAGCTGCGTTGCGGCGGTCAATTGCGCACGAAAAACCTGCAATGCGGCCTGCTCCGCCGCATAAGCATCACGCTGCGCATCGAGCAATTCCAGATGATTGGCAATCCCCGCCTGATACCGCGCCTCGACCAGCACCTGCCGCTGCTGCTGGGCTTTGGCATTGGCGATATCCGCTGCGAGCTGTTCGCTCAGGCTGTCGCGCGCACTCAACAGATCCGCGACTTCACGGAACGCCTGCTGGAGGGTTTTCTCATACTCGGCAACCGCAATCACACGTCGTGCCTCGGCGATATCCAGATTCGCGGCATTTCGTCCGGCATCGAACAGCGGCAGGGTCAGCACAGGCTGAAAACTCCAGGCATCGCTGCCCGCACCGAACAGGCCGCTCATCTGACGACTGGCAGAGCCAAAACTGCCGGTCAGACTGATAGCCGGCAAAAAAGCCGCACGTGCAGCACCGATGTTGGCATTCGATGCAATCAATCGCTGCTCGGCGGCCTGCACATCGGGGCGTTGCAGCAACACCTCACTCGGCAGTCCTGCAATCAGATCATTTGTAATCCCTTGCTGTGCCAGACTGCGACCTGCCGGCAACACCGCCGGCATCTGGCCGACCAGTGACTCAAGCAGATTTTCTGCTGCGGCCAGCTGGCGCTGCAGACTCGCCTGATCGGCGATGGCTGCCTGATAGCTGCCTTCTGCCTGCAGCGCGTCCAGATCACCGGCCACACCCGCATCGCGGCGGCGAGCGATCAGCAGCTGCATTTCGCCGCGTCCTTTGGCTGTTTCGGCCGCCAGCTGACGCCGCTCCTGCAACTCCAGCCGCGACAAATACGCATTCGCCACATCGGAAATCAGCGACAAACGGAACGCGCGTTGCGCGGATTCGGTCGCCAGGTAACTCGCCTTTGCCGCTGCATTCAGGCTACTCACCCGCCCCCAAAAATCCAGCTCGAACGATACCAGGCTCGCGTTCACGTCGTAACGTTGCGCCTTGTAAAGATTCCCGGTGGGCGATGCGCTGGCAGGCGTCAAGGAAGCTGTGCGTGAAGCGTTTAAATTAAAAGTTGGCAAGCGGTTAGCCTGCTGTATACCGTATTGCGCACGCGCTTCCGCGATGCGAGCGGTGGCGATACGCAGATCGCGATTGTTTTGTAGTGCAGCCTCAATCAGCGCCTGCAAACGCGGGTCGGGGAAATACACTTGCCAGTGGGGCATGGCCCGCTGCCCGGCAGACTTTACAGAAGCAGGCCAGCTGGCCGACACCGGTGCAGCGGGTCGCTGATAGGTCGGCGCCAGCGAACAACCAGCCAATGCCGCCAACATCATCACGAGGGTTGATTGCTTAATCATGCTTGTTCTCCTCATGCCCGACCTGTTTGCGCGCATGTCCGGGGAAGATTTTGCGCACCACCACGAAGAACACCGGCACCAGAAATACCGCCAGCAAGGTCGCCGCGATCATCCCACCCATCACGCCGGTACCGATCGCATGACGGCTTTGCGCACCTGCGCCGGTTGAAATCGCCAGCGGCAATACCCCGACAATAAAGGCGATCGAGGTCATCAGAATCGGCCTGAAGCGCAAACGACAGGCTTCGAGCGTGGCATCGATCAGGCTCATACCGTCGTCCTGCAACTTACGAGCGAACTCTATGATTAATATGGCATTTTTTGATGACAATCCGATAATTGCGATCAGCCCGACCTTGAAATACACATCGTTGGGCAGACCGCGCAACGTCACCGCCAGCACCGCGCCGAATACGCCGAGCGGCACCACCAGCAGCACCGCAAATGGAATAGACCAGCTTTCATAAAGCGCGGCAAGACACAAAAACACCACGATCAGCGAGATGCCGAACAGCAACGGCGCCTGCGCGCCGGACTGGCGCTCTTCAAAAGACGTGCCCGACCATTCGAAACCGAATCCCGGCGGCAATTGTCTGGCGACTTCCTCCATCGCCGCAACCGCCTCGCCGGTGCTTCTGCCGGGAGCAGGGCCTCCCGATATTTTCATCGCAGCCTGCCCGTTATAACGATCCAGTTTGGGCGAACCTGCCACCCAGCGCGGCGTGGCCAACTCCGACAGCGGCACCATGTTGCCCTTATTGTTGCGCACCGTCAGTTTCATAATGTCTTCGGGTGTACGCCGCAGATCGGAATCCGCCTGCATCTGTACGCGCAGGATGCGTCCCTGCCGCACGAAGTCGTTGATATAGGCGACCCCCAACGCGGATTGCAGCGTATCGTTCAAGTCGCTGATGGATACACCCAGCGCCTGAGTTTTCAACCTGTCCACATCCAGCAACAACTGCGGGCCAGCTTCCTGACCCTCGGGGCGCACGCCTGCCAGCACCGGATTATTTGATGCCAGACCCAGTGCCATATTGCGCGCTTCCAGCAATTTGTCGCGCCCGAGCCCGCCCCTGTCCTGCAAACGAAAATCGAAACCGCCCACTGCGGCCAGCTCAGGAATCGGCGGCGGGTTGATCGCAAAAATCATCGCCTGTTTGACGCGGAAAAACAGCATATTCGCTTTCTTCACAATCGCAGGCGCAGCGCTGTCAGCTGAAGGACGTTCATCCCAGCTCTTCAGCCGCACAAACACCAGCGCGGCATTCTGTCCGCGCCCGAAGAACGAGAATCCGGCCACGCCGATGACGTGTTCGACTTCCGGCAGCTTCATATAATACTGCTCAACCTGCGACAATACTTCCAGCGTGCGCGCTTGCGTCGCACCGGAGGGCAACTGAACCATGTTGATAAAATAGCCCTGATCTTCTTCAGGCAAAAAACTGCCCGGCAACTTGCTGAACAGCCAGCCCATCGCGATAAAAATTACTGCATAAACAAGGATATAGCGCGAAGTTTTTCTGATGTTTCGGCTCACGTTAGCGGTATAGCGCTGTGTGGTGCGGGCAAACAAACGGTTGAACCAGCCAAAAAATCCACGGTCAGCGATTTCACGACCCGCCTCGTGTTTGAGCAAAGTCGCGCACAGCGCCGGAGTCAGCGTCAGCGCCATCAGGGCCGAGAACATCATGGTCAGCACCAGCGTGACGGCGAACTGGCGATAAATTGCACCGGTAGAACCGGGGAAAAAAGCCATCGGGATAAACACCGCCATCAACACCAGCGTGATCGCAATGATGGCACCGACAATCTGATCCATCGCTTTGCGTGTCGCGTCCCTCGGCGACAGACCTTCGGTGGTCATGATACGGTCGACGTTCTCCACCACCACGATCGCATCATCCACCACGATACCGATCGCCAGCACCATCGCGAACAGCGTCAGCACGTTGATCGAATACCCCAGCAGATACAGCCCGACCAGCGCGCCTACCAATGCGACCGGAATCACGATGGCCGGAATCAGCGTCGCACGCCAGTTTTCCAGAAACAGATACATCACCAGCACCACCAGCAACAGCGCCTCTGCCAGACTTTTAAGCACTTCGCTGATCGAGACGTCGATGAACTTGGAGGTGTCGTAAGGCACCACCCAGTCGATGGATTTCGGGAAGAACCGGGCCAGTTCGGTCATCCTGTCATTGACCGCCTTCACCGTGGACAGCGCATTGGCGCCGGGCGAGAGGCGAATCGCCACCGCCGCCGTGGGATTGCCGTCGATGCGCGCAGTACGAGAATAATCCTGCGCGCCCAGTTCGACGCGCGCCACATCCTTGACACGCAATGAAGAACCATCCGGATTGGTGCGCACGATGATGTCGCCAAATTCTTCCGGCGTACTAAGCCGGCTGCGGGTCACAATCACCGCGTTGAGTTCCTGGCCGGGCGCTGAAGGCAATTGTCCCATCTCGCCGGTCGCCAGTTGCGAATTCTGTGCACGTACTGCGGCGGAGACATCGGCAGGCGACAAATTGAAATGCTGCAGCCTTTCCGGTTTCAGCCACAATCGCATCGAATATTCGGTGCCGAACAACAGCACCTCACCCACGCCCGGTACGCGGCGCAGACTGTCGATCACATTGGCTGTCGCATAACTGCCCAGCGCCACGTCGTTCAAACTCTTGTCAGGCGAAAACAGCGCGACGAACATCACGTAATTGCGCGCGGTCTTGGTCACGGTAATGCCCAGCCGGCGCACATCCTCAGGCAAACGCGCCTCGGCACGCTTGATCCGGTTCTGCGCATCGACGGACGCAAAATCAAGATTCGATCCGGCCTCGAAGGTCAGCGTGATGCTGCCGGTACCCAGTTCGGAAGCGGATTCCATATACAGCAGATGCTCGATGCCATTCATTTCCTGTTCGAGCAGTGCGATTGCCGTCTCCTCGATGACCTGCGCCGAGGCACCGGGGTAATTGATGCTGATGGTCAGAGCCGGAGGGGCGACAGACGGGTACTGGGAGACCGGCAGATTCTTCAATGCCAATACACCGCCCAGCAATATGATCAGCGCGATAACCCAGGCAAAAATGGGGCGGTCAATAAAAAATTTAGCGAACATGTGCAACACCCGTTTCCGGTTTTCCGTTAGCTGTTTTCGGTTCAGCCGGTTTTGTGACAGGGGCCATCAGGGGTGCTGCGACATCCCAGGGGATGGCCTTGACCGGCGTACCGGGACGCGCCTTCTGCAAGCCATTCACAATCACCTGCTCGCCGCCCTTCAATCCGCTGGCGATTGCAAGGCTTCTGGAAAACGAATGCGTGCAAACATCCCCGGCAGCAGTTCATGTTGCGGGTTGGCAAACTCGGCACGCAATGACACCGAGCCTGTCGAAGGATCGACGGCCAGATCGGTGAAGAAAATTTTGCCCGGCAAAGGATAAACACGACCATCTTCGAGCAGCAGTTCGACTTTGGCCGACTCCGCATGCTTCAATTTGCCGGTTCGTATGGCCTGACGCAACCGCAACAGATCGGCACCCGGCTGGGTGAAATTAACGTAGATCGGGTCAATCTGTTCGATGGTTGCCAATAACGTAGGCTCGCCCTTACCGACCAGCGCACCTTCCGTCACCAGTGTGCGGCCGATATGACCGGAAATCGCGGCAGGCACACTGGCATTTTCCAGATCCTCAACAGCACGCGCCAATACGGCTTCACTCTGTTTGACGCGGGCTTCTGCCAGATCGAACTCCTGTTGACTGACCGCTTTGATGGGCAGCAGCAGTTTGTAGCGTTCGGCTGTTTGCTTCGCGAGCGCCAGATCCGCTTCTGCCGCAACCGCTGTCGCCTTATAGACACGCTTATTAATCTGAAACAGCGGCGCACCCGCTTTTACATCAGAACCTTCCTCAAACAGCCGTTTTTCGATCACGCCCTCAACCCGCGCACGCACTTGCGCGGTACGATAAGCTTGCAGCCTTCCTGCCAAATCCTGAGTGAGCGTCGCGCGACCTGTGGTTACGGTAATCACATCCACTTCAGGCGGAGGCATACCGGCGCCGGGTGCAGGGGCCGCAGGCTTGTCGTTACAACCGGCCAGCAAAGTGATCAGCAGGAGTGCGGGCGTAAACGGTTTGGCAAATAAGTTCATAGGTATTCCATGTATACAATAAGTTACTGGATATTGCGTATAAGCTGGAATCAGCTCGAAAAATCAGGCACGAATCACGACACGCAACATATCAAACACTTGTTTGAAAGTCAAACGCTCGTTTGAAATCCAGGTAAAACAGGCGCGATATTCATCCCGAACAAATATACAAACAATACATTTCGTGGTTTTGCTTTAAAATACCGATTCGTAGAAATTTTGGAAAATCACGGCATGAAAAAAGTTTTATTCAGGCGCGCATTTGCAATCGCCGCTGTTCTGATTTTGTCCGCTTGTACCACCAGACCGCCGGTTAACGCCCAAGTTCAACCGGGACAAGGCATAAATATCAGACAGACCGGGGATAACTCCGCCAGCAAAACCATTGAAAGTACGGCTTTCAAAAACCAGCAAGTGATGGCGCCCATTGAGAACATAGAAAAAAATAAGCTGCAGGTCAGCTACAGCATGAAAGTCATTCCTGCCGAAGCGGGTTATCTGGTACAAATCTCGATGATTTTCAGAAACATGAAAGACCAGAGCGCAAACATCAAGCCCAAAATAACCCTGTCTGACAGCCGGGGCAGCCATATCCAGGCTTATACCAAGCAAGGCTTTCTCAAACTGGCATCAAAAGGGAATACCGCATCGAAGTCCAAAAATCCGGCAAACAAAACAGCGGATGACAGTCAGAGTTCAGGGGACGAAAAAATAAAATGGGCGCATTCCTACTGGCTGAAGAGCAATTTCACTATCCCGCCGCTCGGAATCGAAATCGGGGAACTTATTTATCATAGCAACAGCCTCAATTTCCCGATGAAACTCACGGTCAATTCGGCGGGGCAGGATTTTATATTCACCCTCAACGACAATCCTTCGCTGTCTGTTGAGCAACGTAACCCGGCTAAATAACGCTTAATCCGCCGGCATCGCATTGATTGCAACTGCAATTTCATCGCTATCCAGCGGCAGTGCCGTTGCAAGCTGATATTCAAGGACGCGCAAATCCGCCTCCGAGGCATCGCGACCTTCCGCACATCGCTGGCTCACGCGTTCACGCAACACAGCAGGTTCGACCTGAATATCGAGTATCTGAAAACTCACGCCACACTTTATCGCCAACTCATTAAACGTATTTCTTTGATTACGCTGAAGAAATGCAGCATCAACAATCACACACCAACCCGCAATCAGTAAGCCTTCCGCCAGTTCCGCCAGATGTTCATAAGTGCGGCGACTCGATTGCTGCGTATACAACCCATCTTCTGCACCGCTCTTTGCCAGCGCATCCAGTCCTGCCAGCCGCTTGCGCTCGACATCGGAACGCAACCGTATCATGCCGTGTTTTTCCAGCAGCTTTTGCGT
>JAPLQK010000006.1 GCA_026399735.1 Pseudomonadota bacterium | reverse complement strand
ATACGCGAGCAGATTCAGCAATTGAAACAGAGCTACGAACAACGCATATCCCTGCTCGAACAACGATTGCAACAGGCGGAATCTGCCAGCCGTCAGGCGGAAAATATTGCGAGTCAGGCACAACAAACCGTACAGCAACCCTTACCGCAGCCCGCTGTCGGCACGGGGGGAGAAGGCGCGTTCAATCCTGCCGTATCGTTCATCCTGTCCGGCACGTATGGCAACCTCACGCAAACCGCTCCTGCCACCGGCTTTGCAATGAATCCCAACAACACCGGTTACACGCAGGGCTTCTCGCTGAAGGAATCGGAACTTGGCATCGCGGCCAACATCGATCCTGACTTTCGCGGCGTAGCGACCATGTCGCTGGCACCTGCCGGCGGCGTCACCGTGGAAAATGCCTTCGTACAGAGCAGCTCGCTGGGCCATGGCATCAATGTAAAAATGGGGCGTTTCTTTTCCGGGCTCGGCTATCTGAACGAGCAACATGCCCATGCCTGGGACTTTGTCGATCAGCCGCTGGTTTATCGCACGCTGTGGGATAACCAGCTGGCTGAGGACGGTTTACAGGCCAAATGGCTGGCGCCTGTCGACATGTTCGTCGAAGTCGGCGGCGAAGCCGGTCGCGGATTGGGCGCGCCCGGTACAAACCGCAGCAAAAACGGTATCGGCGCCGGCACGCTGTTCGCCCATATCGGCGATGACATCGGCATCGAACACAGCTGGCGTGCGGGTGTTTCGCTGAATGAAACCCGACGGGTAGCGGCTGTCAGCACGGGCGTACCCGATCTAATCAACACGCCCGGCGGCGTCTCCAACAGTTTTTCCGGTGACAGTCGCACTGCGGGCCTTGATTTCGTCTGGAAGTACTCGCCGAACGGCAACACGGCCAATCGCTATCTCAAGCTGCAAGGCGAATATTTCCAGCGTAGGGAAAATGGTCAGCTGACTTACGACACAGCGCTGACAAACAGCACTGATACTTACGCAAGCCATCAATCCGGCTGGTATCTGCAAAGCGTGTATCAGTTCATGCCGCAGTGGCGCACCGGACTGCGCTATGACCAGCTCGATCCTGGCACAGCCTCTGTCGGCGCACTGAATGCAGGCAAAATTATCAGCAATTACGGCTTTAATCCGTCGCGAACTACCTTAATGCTGGACTACAGCCCGAGCGAATTCTCACGTCTGCGATTGCAACTGGCGCGGGATAACTCGGTACAGGGCCTGCCCGACAATCAGATTTTTCTGCAATACATCATGAGCCTGGGAGCACACGGTGCGCACCAATATTGACGTTTCTAATGTGCGCACATAAAGCGCGCACCAATATTAAACCGTCATTCCCGCGAAAGCGGGAATCCAGTCAATCAAGTAGTTCCCGCAATGCGGGACAATGCCAACAGCCCATTGAGAAAACCGCTGGATTCCCGCTTTCGCGGGAATGACAAAAGGAAAAATAATGAATAAAATCATACTATTAGCATTACTTCTCGCCAGCACAGCCAGCCATGCCGCACTGAATGTATTCGCGTGCGAACCGGAATGGGCCGCCCTCACACAGCAACTGGCCGGAGATAAAGCCAGCATCTACACCGCCACCGGCGCCTTGCAGGATCCGCACCGCGTGGAAGCGCGTCCCAGCCTGATCTCCAAAGCGCGCCGTGCTAACCTGCTGGTCTGTACCGGGGCTGAACTGGAAACGGGCTGGCTGCCGGTGATCCTGCGCGAATCCGGCAACAGCGCAATACAACCCGGCAACTTAGGCAATTTTGAAGCCGCCTCTGTCGTACACATGCTGGAAGTGCCGACCCGGCTTGATCGCGCCGATGGTGATGTGCATGCGATGGGCAATCCGCACATTCAGACCGACCCGCGTAATTTTCTGCCAGTCGCGGATGCACTTTCCAAACGTCTGATTCAGCTCGATCCGGCCAACGCAGCCTATTACCGGCAACAACTGGTCAGCTTCAACGGGCAATGGCAGGCCGCCATCGCCCGGTGGGAAAAGCAGGCTGCACCGCTCAAGGGCGTCCCTGTCGTCGTGCAGCACAGGGGCTTCCCTTATCTCAACAACTGGCTGGGACTAAAGCAAATCGCCGAACTGGAACCCAAACCCGGTATGGAACCCAGCGCAGCTTATCTGGGGCAGGTGCTGGGTCAGCTGCAACAACATCCGGCTAAAATGGTGCTGCGCGCGGCCTATCAGGACGGACGCCCCTCGGACTGGATCGCGGAACGTGCGAAAATTTCCGCCGTCGTGTTGCCCTATACCGTCGGCGGAACAGCGCAATCAATTGATTTATTTGGATTATTTGACGACACCATCACACGGTTACTGGCAGGGCTGAAATAAATTCCCTCCCCCATGCAGGGGGAGGGTTAGGGTGGGGGTAGAACTGCCTCCATGAAAAATCTGACTAATGGATAACACTGTGAACTCTATAGAACTCGACATTCTGCTGCCGGCTTTCATCGCAGGTCTGCTGGTGCTGGCCACCCATATCCCGCTCGGCATGAAAGTACTGGCGCGCGGCGTGATTTTCGCCGATCTGGCGGTGGCGCAAATCGCAGGTCTTGGCATCGTGCTGGCCGGACTGTTGAATCTGACCGACAAGCCGCTGCTGGTGCAAGGCATCGCCGCATTGAGCGCCTTGCTGGGAGCTGCCTTGCTGACCTTGATCGAACGCAATCTGCCCGAAGTCAAGGAAGCCTGCATCGGCCTGACCTTCGTGCTCGCCGCCAGCGGCGGGATTTTACTGATGAGCCGCGACGTTCACGCCGGCGAACACCTCAAGGACTTGCTGGTCGGCCAAATCCTCTGGGTGAATCCGACTCAGCTCATCGCAACTGCCGTGTTGAGTGTCGTGCTGTTAGGCATATGGCACTGGCAGCAGGACAGACTCGGCCACTTGGGCTTCTACGCCCTGTTTGCGCTGGCCGTCACCGCCTCGGTGCAACTGGTCGGCGTGTATCTGGTATTCGCCAGCCTGATCGTGCCGGC